>JAPUIP010000765.1 GCA_027296925.1 Candidatus Poribacteria bacterium
CATCGATTCGCCGGCGCCGGCGGCCAATCCACCGGCAATCAAACCCGAAGCGCGGTTTCCAGCCCCCGCCGCCAGTAGTCCGAACGAAATTCCTCTCAACCGATCTGTTGCGGAAGCCGCGACGCCGATCTGGACGCCGAGGAAATCTCCAGCTTCAGGTCCCAATCCAAGGGATAGCCCGCGAACAATGGCTTGCCCATTATCTTTGGCAGGCCACAGGGTGATATTGATTCCATTGATTTCCTCGACGCGATAGTCACGGAAATTCAGACGGATACCTGTGAAGTTTTTGGAGTTGCCAAAGCTTAAGCCGTACCCTTTCACGGGTAGGTCGATGCTCTGTGCATGGGATATGTCAGGGATATGGACATTCAGCATTAGTATAAAAAGAAGCACGAAAACAAAATTTCTCATCATGATTTTGCATCCTGTTTGAACGGAGTCCATTCTCGAGGGTCCTCTTATGCCCGCGCCACTCCCCCAGACAACCACTTCATTCGGTGGGCGCTTAGCGTGAGCGAGGCTGGGAGACGCCAAAAACCTCCTCTAACTTTTTCCGCACGTCATCCAGTAGGCTCGAAGGAGGCGCAGGATTTGGCGGGGCGGGCAGATTGTTCGGGTACAAACCCTGGAGTTGCACGGTCGATTTCATCACCGCGAGCCAGTTATGGTCCGTCGCCCATTTGAGCCACGGCTCTTCATATCGAAAGACCATCTGCCACGCCTGATCGATGCGACCTTCGACCAGCAGATTATAGAATTGCAACGCGATGTCCGGCCGGAACGGCGCGATGGGGCATAGGTACGCGGGAGAACCGATCTGGTATCCAAACACAAAGTTACGCATCTGTCCGCCGCTGACCACCCCAAAATTCTGATCGCCGGTGGCGCGGATCAGGTCATAATAATCATAGAAGGGATGTGCGTCGTTCTTCATGCCAACGATGTTGGGGCGTTGCGCCAGTTCAGCCACGACCTCGATAGGGAAGGGAGGCGGCGCCACTCCCCACAGCAGCAGGGGAATATCGGTGGCGTCCTCAATCAGATCGAAGTATCCGATTATCACCTCGCGCGTCTTGGGGAGCCAGGGATTAATCTGCACCTTGACGCCGTCTGCACCGACGGCATCAGCATGTTTCAGGAACTCCCGCGTCTTTGCTGGCTTCCAGAAGCCGGTCGAAGCAATGCAGAGCGAGCGACCGGCGTTGGCTTCGGCAACCGTCGCGGTAAGCTCCCAGAGTTCGTCATCACTAATGCTGGCAAACTCGCTACTGCCGTAAGTCAGCAGAAGCACCGGAGTTTTCCCTTCACACAACCAATTGACGTAAGCTCGAACAGCGGCGTAGTTGATCGTGCCGTCCGGGTTGAAACAGATATTGATGGGTACAACCGGCCCTTTCAGGCGTGCTAACATTTGTACGGCTCTATCCATAATTCAGCCTCCAGTATGGGTGGGGAAGATTTGTCCTCAGATCCAAAGATTTGCGCGTGTATGTGCAAAGTTCCTGATCAGACGTCACCGAAGACTTCCCGGATCACTTTGAGATTTTCGTCCTTTTCCGGGTCGAGTGTAAACAGGGCGCCTTCGCATTCATTTTCAGTAACAGCGGTACACAACTGCCGGACCAATTCCGGCGCCGCGGAAGCAGAAACTGGCGGATAGAGTGGAACCAGATGAAACGCCGTGGATGCTTAGTCATTGTCTATCTCCTCATGCGTAAAATCGAGGCGTCAACCGGGTGTTGTCTAACCGGAAGTCGTAGACACCATCCGTATCTGAGGGAGTTCGGATTGAAATGCGGGCTATAGTCTACCCAAACTTGTGACTTTTGTAAAGCATTAATTTTGAGACCCAATGACTTGCGGCGTGCTGATGTGCATTTTGCGGTTGACGGATTGCTGAATATCGATTACCATGTGTTGAGGGCAAGCGGTTGACTGAGCGGGCGCGATGAAAAGTGGAGTCCGTTGCCAGTGACGCGCATGGTCTTGCTGAAGCCGTACAACGATTAAGAATCGAACACATCAAAGGTCCAGCCAATAAGGAGAAACTGAGATGGGAAAGAAAAAGGTGCTCATTACCGGCGCCGCCGGGCGTATCGGCCGAGTGCTGCGAGATGGGCTGAAAGATCGCTACGATCTGAGGCTGCTTTATCACCGTACGGTGTTGCCCGAAGAACCGGGAGAAGAGGTCTACGTTGCTAGCATCACCGATCTGCCGCGAATGGTCGAGGTGACGGAAGGCGTCGATGCGATCATCCACATGGCCGGTGAGCCCTCCACGCAGGCATCATTTGAGTCCGTGTTGGAGGCGAATATCCGCGGCACCTACTGCATCTACGAAGCGGCGCGGCAGACCGGCGTCAACCGGGTCGTCTTCGCCAGCACCAACCACGTCACCGGATTTTACGAGCAGGAAGGCATCTATACGACACCGGAGATGCCGGTGCGACCGGATAGCTATTACGGCGCGAGTAAGGCATTCGGGGAGTCTCTCGGTCGATACTATGTCGATGCGTTTGGGCTGGAGGTGATCTGCTTGAGAATTGGGTCATTTCAACCGGTTGATTCGGTGAGGCAGCGGACAAGCGACCGGATCCTGTCCACCTGGTTGAGTCACCAAGACACGGTGCAGTTGGTCTGGCGTAGCATCGAAGCGGAGTCAGTTCGGTTCGGCATCTACTACGGCATCTCGAACAACACCCGTGCATACTGGGCCTCCAGAACGCGAGAGACGAACTGGGCTACGCCCCAGCGGATAACGCAGAGGATTACGCTTAACCGTTTCATTTTCAGATCGACGCAACCGGGCAAATCGATTAAAATACCCGTATTATCAGTCCTGATCCGCTTTGATAATTGCGGGCCAAATCAATTTTGGAAAATGGAGGGCCTTGATGCGCATTAATATCGACAAGTGTTCGGCAGAAATCCTGGATATCGGGTACTGCATCCTGCCGGGCCATTTTCCCCGGCCGGTGCTTGAAACATGCCGTGAGGCATTTCTGCCGCTTCTGGCGGACGTCGCCGACCGTATCCCCGACGGCAACCGCGGGGCGAGGCGATGGGCGATTGGTCTACCCTTTGCGGCGCCGTTCTATCATTCCGGCTTCTTCAACGATGACACCGTCATCCAGATCGTCAGCCGCATCCTGGGCGAAAACCTGCACATCTCCTACTACGGCACGGATACGCCGGCACAGGGTTCGGAATACCAAGAGGTCCACGCGGATCTTCCCTTTTTATTTTCCGAGACGCCGCATCACCGGCACCCGCCTGCATTGCTGGCTGTGCGGTTTACGTTTGTCGATGTGACGCCGGAAAATGGCCCCTTTGAGGTAGCTGAGCGTACCCAACATCTGCCTCGGGCGGAGGCATTGGAGAAGGTCAATTCAGGCGAGATTCCCCTCAAGCAGTTGATGCTCAAGGCCGGTGACGTGTTGATCACCGACCCACGCACCCTTCACCGCGGTACCCCCAACCGTACGGACACGCCACGCCCCTTCGCCGTCATTGTCCACAACCGGCACTGGTACTACCTTGAACATCACGGACGTCTAGAGGCTAACGAAAACACGCCGATCCTGACCGAGTCGTTCTACCAGACACTATCGCCGCGGGAGAGGAGCCTGCTGCGAAGGGTTCCCAGGACGCCTGATTAAGCGTCGCGTAGTTTACCGCGTGGAAGAACGGAATATTGAAAAGATGGCAAAAACGAGCCAAACAATTGTCCAAACAAAATTCAAGTCGAGATGAAGGAGGTTCTGGATGTCTTATCAACCCAATCATGTTGAAGATAGTGGTTCCCAAATCAGAATTACCGGGTTTCATGCCTTTCCGGTTGGCGTCAAAGGCTACGTCAAAATCGAGACCAATATGGGAGTGACGGGCTGGGGGGAGATCAACAATATGGAAACCGAAGTTGCCTGCCGCCTGGCCGAGTCGCTTTCCGAGCTCATCATGGATGAAAATCCGACCCGTATCGAGCATCACTGGCAGCGACTATTTCGTGCACATCGGAACCTTCGTGGCGGTGGACTGATGGTGCATACCATCTCTGCAATTGATATGGCGTTGTGGGATATTGCCGGCAAGCTCTGGGGGGTGCCTGTCTACCGCCTGCTCGGCGGCCCTTGTCGTGATAAGGTTTGGATGTATCCGAGCCCGAAGGCGATCAAAACTGGCCCCGGTGGTCCCAAACCGTTTGCCGGTACGCCTGTGGAGATCGAAACGTTAGTCCAACGTGTCCGCGAAGCCCGTGAAAAGGTTGGGCCCGATGGCGCCGTGATGTTCGATGCACATAGCTGCTTGCCCCCGCCCATCGTGAAACAGTTTGCCAGCTACTTGAAAGCAGATGACCTCCTCTTCCTCGAAGAAGCGTGGGTCCCCGGCAACATCGACGTGATGCGGAAGATTCGCGAATCCGTCTCCGTGCCGCTCGCAACGGGAGAACGGGATCGCACAATTTGGGAAGTTCGTGAGATTCTCGAAGCGCAGGTCATCGACATACTCCAACCCGACTGCGGGCATGGGGGTGGAATCAGCCAAATGAGGAAGGTCGCCGCACTCGCAGAAGCCCATCACGTACCGCTTGCGCCGCACTGTACGATGTCCTATCTTGGACTGACCGCCAGTCTGCATGTCGCCGCGTCCGTTCCGTTCTTCCTGATTCATGAAGGCTACAAAGACGTCTTGCCGGAGGGGGTTGCACGGAAAACGTGGGAGATGGATGAAGGAGGGTATGTGTCATTGCCAGAAGGTCCTGGCTTAGGCGTTGAGGTTGATGAGGGGCTGATGATTGAAGTGGGCGCTGACCCATCTCGAAAGTTCGGGTGGCCCGATAACCGGCTAAAAGATGGCTCTATTGCGGATTATTAACGGGCTGTCGGCTTTGAATTGACGGCTGGGAGGGTGAGGGCCTCCGATGCTCAGATTAGGCCGAGCGAAGTAGCAGAGCCTCACCCACCCGAGTTCGCTCCTGCAGCGAAACTACCAACATATTTCTACGGCGATCTATTCGCTACCCTTTTTACCTTGACTTTGGTAACTTAGCCCCCCGGCCCCCAATTCTGGGGGTGTTGCGCGATTCTCCCCCCAGCATTGGGGGGCCGGGGGGCTAGCCACCAGTGGATCCGCCGGTGAGCTCTTTTTAATTTACCAAAGTCAAATTACTTCACCATCTTTTTGGCTTGCTTAAATTTCTGGCGTGCAAATTCGCCCCATTCCTTGAGTTTTTGGTTTCGGTAGTCCGGTCTTTTCCACTTGTCGACAGCAAGCGCCAGCGCTTCCTCTTCCGTGATTGAGACCTGCGATAGCACCTGAATCGCCGCCTCCCGCTTTTGTGGGTCTTTGCATTTATTGACCGTTTTCCACGCATCAACTAAATCTTTGTGAGGCTCAATGACAAGTGCGCCGATGAGATCTCCCACGATGTCCCACCGGATTCCACCTTTCGCCGGATCATAGTCGATCGGATTCAAATCCATCCGAAATGGATTGGTGACAACGCAACGGTCACCGAGTTCATCATAGAGCGCAGGAATCACACTGCAACGGTTCAGCCCACCTTTCCACTTCGGTCCTTCCGGATCCGTATCCCGCAATACCCAGAGTTTTTGACCGTCATCCGAAAGAACGAATTCAAGGAGTTTTTGGGCGATGTCCAAATTGGGAGCGCCTTTCAGAATCGCAATCGAGTCCGGGCTAATGACAGCGGCGTCCGCCGGTATGATGAATTTTATTTTATCCTCTCCGATCACGGCAATCTGTCCAAAAGCGTAAAAATCGATTGCCATGCCGTAGATGACCTGCCCCGAAGCCACATCTCGGGGAATTGTATTTGCACCGGCGGAAAACCCTCTCACGTTTGCGCCAAGCTGCGTAATCAACTCGAACCCTTTTTCCCAGCCGTAGCCTTGCAGGATGATTTCGTACATCATGTGCGCACTCCCACTTTCACGTGGGTCCGCCGCCCCCACGCGACCAATCAACTTGGGCTGCGTCAGATCTTTCCAGGTCTTGATTTCGGGCAAACGGAGCATCCCGCGTAGCTCCTCGTTGTACATAATCCCAAAAGTTGACAGGGCAGCACCATACCAGCGATACTCCGCATCATAAACAGGAATGCCGAAAATCTCTTTGGGAATTCGTTTGAGTTGAGCTTCAGGCAATTTGTAAGGGTGCAACAATCCCTTATCGGCAAGCTTGAGATAGTTATCGATTCCGCCGCCAAAAAAGAGATCAATGTTGATGCCCTCAGGAAGGCGCTTAAACTCGGCCTCGATGAATCGAAAGTCAGAAGATGAACCACCCTGATCAATCCAATCCATGATGACTTCTCTGCCGGTCTTGCTGGTATACCACGCTTTGAAAGCTCGCTCAAACTCCGTCTCGATGCCCTCCCAGTGTGGTGAAATAATGACGAGTTTATCCCGGGCAGAGGCAGCTTGGACGCACATCAGAATAGCGACAGCACAACACATCAAAATCGTCGCAAAAGTTGCTTTACTGTTTGGTGTCAACATCATTATATCCTTTTTAGAATTTTTGGAAAAACGAAAGCGCAAAAGATGCTTCGGCGAGTTGGAAAAGACACACGACGAACGCCGGGGGTGGCAACAGTTTGGCCGGTTCCGTGCGTTATGTAGCAGTGAAATCTGAACCTACGGCCGACAAACGAATCTTTCATTGACGGGTTGACAATGGCATGTGAAAAACTTTCGGTGGGATAATCAGATAGGCAATCGGCGAACAATTGCGGGCATTTGCCACATCAGAACCAAGATCAAAACCAGCAGAAGCAGGTACCACAGAATGAGCTTCCACGCCCCCAGTTTCCTGCGTTGAGGACGATCTGATAATTTCATTTTGATTCTGCCTCTTTACAAATCGACGACTCGAATGACGCTACATGTCCGATTCTGATAAATGGTGGGTGAGACTTAGCGTTTTTTGGGGGAAGTTGTAGACTGAGTCTGATTGGCGTGGATGACGGCGATACCGTAACCAAAAACTTCAGCAACCGTAAATTCGATTCCACTATAGGAAACCTTCTCACCCTGGTCTGGTAACCGACCGAGAGCCTTTAATATAAATCCACCGATGGTATCGCAACGATCTTTGGGAATATTGAGACCCAACGCAACATTGACAATATCAATCGGTGTTCGCGCATCAAGCGCCCATGAATTGTTGCCAAGCTGTTCGACATGCAGCGCATGCCGCTTATGGTTGTATCCGATTTCACCGACAATTTGCTCAAGGATGTCCTCCAGACTCACAAATCCAACGCAGCCGCCGTGCTCATCAATGACAACCGCAACCGGTTCTGCGGCGGCGCGCAATTCGTCGAGCAAATCTCCTGTCAGCTTTGTTTCGGGGACATAGTACGCTGTTCTCACGAAAGAACCCAGTTCGTTGGATTCATGCGTGGCATACAGGATGTCCATGATGTTCACGATGCCTGTCAGCCGATCGATCCGCTCTTCATAGGTTGGAATATACTGGTAGTTGTTATGGCGTGCCATCGCCTTGACCTGTTCGGTCGGCGTGGCAATATGAACTGCCATCATTTCTGATAACGGAATCATAACCTCCCGAACTGTTGTTCTCGAAAGGGAGAAAATTCCATGCAACATGCGTGCTTCACCCTCTGGTAAAGCGTCGATATTTTCAAAGACGATCCGTCTAATATGTTCCCCCATGGGCCCAGACTTGCGTTTTCGCTTTCCGAATAGGCCCGGCTTGGCGTCAACACGCCTTGCTGGATAGAGCGGTTTCTGTTGTAGATTGGTTGGAACAGCAAGTGAATCCGGCTTGATCTTGGCGGCTTCTGCGGTTTCGTTTGGCAACTGCGATGGATTTTTCAATTTCTTGTGTCACTCCCATTTTGGATTTTCGAGGTAGCTATCAAGAGATTATCTACGGCTGTGCGTGCGATTTGGATTCAGCTAATTTGCCAGATTATCGCGCAAAATCACGATGATTATAGCACATCAACGAGTTTCTTTC
This sequence comes from Candidatus Poribacteria bacterium, assembly GCA_027296925.1. Lineage (GTDB taxonomy): Bacteria > Poribacteria > WGA-4E > WGA-4E > PCPOR2b > JAPUIP01. Next base: position 8,011 of record JAPUIP010000765.1, read on the forward strand.
AATAAAAACTCCGGGCTTTCCCTTGCGCGAATTCTCGGCGAGTTCGATTAGGATGACCGAAGAATTTGGGTTCACGGTGGTTAATGCATCGCGTCTTATCAAGCAAGTCGCCTCCAAGACGGCATCGATCTGGAGGACGACCTGCTTGCGCAATTGCGCTCGGCGGCGATACAGTGAAACCCGGCTGCATATGTTAAAATAACGACAGAATAAAGTCAATCGTGTTGTGGGGAAATATGCTATAATTAGTCCACCTGACCAAACTCGTACGATAAAATCCAATTTTAGGAGATGAATACATGAGAGGTGGAGATATTCTTATTGAGTGTTTGAAAGCGCAAGGAGTCCGTTGCGTTTTCGGTATGCCAGGAACCCAAAACATACAGATCTATGACTCACTCCTTCGGTGCGGGGCAGGCGTCATCGATCACTACCTTGTGCGGCACGAATATGCGGCCACACATATGGCGGACGGTTACGCGCGATCCACGGGAGACGTTGGGGTTGCCCTGACGGTCCCTGGACCGGGTGCGAGTAACGCATCAACCGGCATCCTGGAGGCATTCACAGATTGCGTACCGGTGCTGCTAATCACCGGGCAGAGCGACTCGAAATTCTACACGCGGCATCCGAGCAAGATGTTTCACGGCTTGGATCAGATGAGCTTTTTTGAACCCATTACAAAGTATTGCGCGATCGCGAAGACCGTGGACGACATCCCGAACGTCGTCGAGGATGCGTTCCGTGCGATGCGGACGGGCCGCCCCGGTCCTGTCGTTCTTGAATTTCCGATGGACGCCATCACCGGCGACGGCGAGGTTGACATCCCGCCGCGTGTTGAACGCCAGCCGGCCGCACCTCCCAATCCCGCTGATGTCCAAGCCGCAGCAGAAGCCCTCCAACAAGCGGATAGGCCAATCCTGTTTGTCGGATCGGCGGTTATCCATTCCAATGCGTGCGAGGAACTGCAGCAACTCGCGGAAAAGCTCAACGCCCCTGTCGTCGTGACACGGTGTGGCAAGGGTGCGTTGCGCGAAGATCACCCGCTGGCATTGCAACAGGTTGGCGGCTTTCTCGCACGTCAAGCTTTGGAACTTGCCGATTGTACCCTCGCCATTGGCCCCCGTTTTACGTCAATCGATACGGGGACGTGGAGCCTTGAATTTCCTCGCCCACTGATCCAATTCGACGAAGACCCAGCGGAAATTGGACTGGAATATCCGTGTGACGTCGGTGTTGTTGGCGATCTCAAATCGACATTGCAAGCGTTAACAGAAGCGGTTGATGCGAGCAAGGGGACATGGAAGCAGCCGTTGGATCGACTTCGAGAACAGTTCGATGCCCAACCGCCCTTACCCCTGTTACCGGAGATACGTGCTGTCCTCCCGGACGATGGTATCCTCTCGGTTGACGTTCATGGAATCGGCTACGCTTCATTCTTTGAGTTCCCGGTTTTCAAAACGCAAACCTTCCTCTATCCAAACATTGGCGTTGCATTGGGTTACGCTTTTCCTGCGGCACTGGGTGCAAAGATCGCGAATCCAGATAAGCCGGTCGTGTGCTTCAGCGGAGATGGCGGATTCATGATGGGGGCTGCTGAACTGGCGACGGCGATGATGTACGGCATCAATCTTGTGACGGTTGTTGTGGATGATAGCGCGCTGAGCGCAATCAAGGGCTCGCAGCAGAGAGGGTGTGACGGACGCACCATCGACACCGATCTGAGGAATCCAGATTTTGTTCAGTTTGCCAAGTCCTTCGGCGCGTATACGGCGCAGGTTGATGATCTGGCAGATTTCAAGGGCATCCTACAAGACGCCCTCGCCGCGGAGCGTCCCGCCATCATCGTCGTACCGATGCGAGGGCGGCAGGAAGAAATCATCGGCATGATCGGTTGGTTGCGGTCGGAACCGCTACGTAGCAAATAAGCGAATCGGCAGATCGAGAAATCTTGCGCACAACGCATGAGTCGAGACGTCGCGCGTTACGTCTCGACGCTGTTTTTTTAGAGGTCGAAGTCGATGAAAGAAATCTGCGCCTTGCTGTTTGATTTTGGAGGAACACTCGATGGAAACGGCGTCCACTGGCGCGATCGAACCTACCGATTCCTGAAGCAGGAATATCCAGAGATTGATCGAGAGGCATTTGATCGCGTTGACCGCGCTTCTGTCGAACAACTCATCGCCGGCGGAAACGCGCCAACGCTCACGCTGCGCGAAACTGCGGACGTGATCTCCACAGGAATTTACGAGGGCCTCGGTTTGGCGCTCGACGTGAAAGATCGGTATGTCGACTTCTTCTGCGAAGGCGTGCAGGCATCTCTGGATGGGAACCGTCGGTGGCTTTCCACGCTTCGAGAGCGATACCAACTTGGCGTCATCAGCAATAACTTTGGAAATACGCAAGGCTGGTGTGATGAGTACAATCTCTCGCCGCTGCTCAGTGTGGTGATTGATTCAACCGTTGTTGGCATCTCGAAACCGGAGACAGGGATTTTCCAGGCGGCGCTGTCGGCATTGGAAGTCTCTCCTGAAAGAGCGATCTATGTCGGGGATACATACTCACACGATATGGTTGGCGCAAAAAGGGCGGGGATGTGGACCGCCTGGTTGGTGGGCGAAGAGGACAAAGCCCGTCCAGATGCATCGATTGTCGATGCCCGCCTCGCAACGCTTCAAGACCTCGAACGGTTTCTGGAGGCAGAGGCGCAATCTTCATAACCTAGACCATCCTTACGGCGTTAGCATCTCGCAAGTCAGCTCTGCATTCAGTCAAATGATGCTCTGAGTCATTTTACATAAGGGACCGGAAGTTTTCAATTCGATGAAATGTGATGCGATTGGCGTCATGATAGTTGTGCGCGCCATCGTACGCTGTACGAACGATGTAGATAATGTCCTCATCGTCAAACTGCCAGTCCACATACTGGAAACCTGTCAACTGGATGGATTGCTCGTAAGGCAAGCCCTGGTCGCCCTCCAATAATGTTCTTCTGTGTTCCCAGTGGAGAAGATCGTTGGAAACATGCAGTGAAAGGACGGTGCGCCGAGATGGACGATCCGGATTGGGGTTATTGTTGCTCAGGGTCACGTAGCGCCCAGTGGCCGAATCGAAGCGGATAGTGAACTTTGTCATCCCGCCCGGAAAATCGAGGAATCCGGTACTTGGGTCGAAGGTGATAGTTTTCCCATTATCGCGAACTTTGACGATTGCGGCCTTGTCCCACAGCGGCAGCGAATTGAAGCGGAGGAAATTCCAGATTTCTCCCTCCTTTGTTTCAACGACATTTCCTTCTAGCCACCCTGGCCGTTCTAACCTTCCCCACGCTCTAGGAACCCACGCCGGAGAAAACGGCAGCTTGTTACTCATGGTCCAGTTGGATGCATCCAGGAGCTCTGCTTCTGCTGGCGCGGAAACGACGAGAGACTGGAAACCTGTACCCCAGTTGCACGGATCGCAGTCTTCAAACGCTCGGTATAGCCGCCCGTTTTTCTGCAGCATTGGCACAGGCGCACAGTGGTAATTGGGCGGCTCTCGAAACGGCCCACCCCGAAACAGCACGCCCGACTTTTCATCCTCGGGATGGGTCCAGGTGTACCCTCCATCATCGCTACGCCGGATAACAATCGAGCCGTACTGCTGTGACGTGCCGAGTAGGTAAACGCTGCCGTTGTGGGTAAAAAGCGAACTCCAATACGCATTGGCGATGTGGGTGAGGTTGCCCCAGGTCAGCCCGTTGTCACTTGAACGGTAGACGCTTGTCAGATGTTCTTCACTTTCGTGGTTCTTTGGACAGCCCGGGCCAAAGTAATCGTGCGTTACCAGGAGATCGCCGTCCTCAAGCCGAACAATGCTAGGGCTGCCCAGATACGTCTTTGTCCTCGCATCCTGAAACTTGACTTCGTTAAAATTCATCAATAACCGTCCTCCTCAATTTTTCCGTGCCGGGATAAGATTGGCGCCATTCTAGCAGAAAGTGTGGTTTTTATCAATACCCAAACAGCTGAATAGGGCTGAAATCGCAGGGAAGCCAAAATTTTCTGTTGACTTGCGGTTGAAAAGTTGATAAGATAACTGATCACGTGCCGCTTCTATCGCAGCAGAAGCGTTGACACATCTTAATGATGACCGAAACTGATGGATTTCCAATCCAGAAAGGAACGCAATGACACTGGCACCACCATCCACAGCGGTAGTTCTGTTTAACGGAAAGGACCTTAGCAATTGGACACAACGCAATGGGGACGCGGCGATCTGGGAGGTTGTTGATGGCGTGATGACCGCCGGCGGAGGCGACATTATGACCCAGGAACGGTTTACCGATTTCATGCTTCACCTGGAGTTCATGACGCCCAACATGCCAGAGGCGACAGGGCAAGCGAAGGGAAACAGCGGCGTATTCCTTCAGGGTCGATATGAAATTCAGGTGTTGGATTCCTACGGCATCGAGGTGCCGGGCAAAGGGGACTGTGGCGCGATTTACAATCAGTTCGCTCCGTTAGTAAACGCCTGCAAGCCTCCGCTTGAGTGGCAGACTTACGATGTGATATTCCGGGCGGCTCGCGTTGACCCTTCGGGACAAGTGGCCGAAAATGCGCGGGTGACCCTTCTGCAAAACGGGGTAGTGATCCAGAACAATACGCAACTGTTGGGTGTCACCGGCGGTTCGGCCAACGAAGATGTCGGCGCGCCAGGCCCGTTATTGCTCCAAGACCACGGTAATCCAGTACAGTATCGCAACATCTGGGTTGCGCCACTCCCCCTTAAGGGCTCGGATAAATACTAGGGCGCTTAACCCGGTCCCACGCTTCCGTCTCTTGTCCGCCTATGATTCCCCGTCAAATTATCGTCGTCGCAACGGCTGTGGCGATTTCCCTGCTAGGTGATTCCACCCTCTATGCCGTTTTACCCTCTTACGCTGACCAACTCGGCATCAAACTGGCTTTTGTTGGTATTATCCTTAGCGTTAACCGA
>JAPUIP010000766.1 GCA_027296925.1 Candidatus Poribacteria bacterium
TTGTTGAAGTCGTGGGCAATGCCGCCGGCCAATGTGCCAATCGCTTCCATCTTTTGTGCCTGGCGCAGTTGCGCTTCCAACTTCGTCTGAGTCTCTTGGGCCCGCTTGTGCTCGGCAATTTCATGTTGCAGTTCGTCGTTACTGCGTTTGAGATGCTCCAACAGGCGGACATTCATCATCGCGGCAACCGATTGTCGGGCGGTGGACTCCAGAATCTTCAAGTCACGGGCGGTAAAGACCGGCTTTGTGGCGTCCCGGGCGATGACCAACACGCCAAGTGGTTCCTGGCTCATCTGCAGCGGGCAACACATCAGTGGGGGGGCAAAGGGGAAATCCGGTGGGGTTTTGAACCAGGGCTGTTGGTTGTCTTCAATCAAGATGGACTGACCGGTTTGGGCGACGGTGCCGATGAGTCCCTCCCCCAGGGGCACTGGTGCGGTGGGGACGGCCTCTGGTGGTACCGGGTAGGTCTGGACCAGTTGTAGGTGATGGGTCGCCGGCTCCAGCGTGAAGATACCGCCAGCGTCGGCTTCCAGAATCTCGCACAGTTGTTCCAGAGTCAGTTGGTAGACTTGATGGATATGAGTCAACCCCGCAAGCCGCATGCTCAAAGCATGGATAAATTCCAGTTCCCGATAGTTTTCCAGGATCTCGTCGGATAGCCCCGCCATGTCCTTTTCGGCGGTCAAGGCATCTTCGATTCGGCGTCGCGCCAGATGCATAAACCGCTTTGCCAGGGAGATGGGGTAGGCTGGACTGGCTGGGTATTGCAGCCATCCAACGAGGACGCCGTGCATCTGTTGTTGATGATGAATGGCTTCCGTCAAGAAGTGGATGTCCGTGCGTTGAGTGGGAGGCTGGCCGGCCAAAGTCGACAGCGCAATTTGGCGTACCATTTCTGGCACAGGCTGCATGGCTGGTGTCTGTTCGGTGTCCGGGAACGATAAAAGCGGATGCCCCGCCACATCATACAGCCGGCAGCAGATGCCGGTTCCCTCCAGACATTCCTTAAGGATGTAATCCAGTTGGGTGCGTGACAGATGGTCGATGTGTATCTCTTTCCAGGACATCGTTGCGGCCTTTCGTTATACTTAATTGGTAATTGGAGGGAAAAACTTCCCTCTTTTGCAAGCACCGTCCTTCTACGCTTCTTACACACATTCTGATTTTTCCACAGATACAACGGAATTGTTACCAGAATCCGGAGGCGAAATCTCAATGCGCAGTCGGGAGGCAATCGATCGATTGAAAATTATCTCCGTCTGAATACTCAAGCAATTCTAATACCAAGTTTTGAAAGCCGAACACTACGCCTTCAGTAGGAGCCGATTCCGGCTGTTGGGTTGAGTGGTAGTACGCTATGAGAAATCGACGTCGACAACCGATACTAAAATAGGGCCCGCACCCAATGGATGCCATGACAAAATCCTGCTATAATGATAAGCGGCAATTTGAGTGATAACTAACCGACTTCTTGTGTTCCTTCCGGACCCATCTGATAACCGCCAAGCGATGAACTTAACTCTATTTCGACGAATTCAAACCTACCTCACGCGCGAAAAAGCGATCTGTTTTATACCGGTGATTGCCGTTTGGCTGAGCTTAGCTTTGAGCCCTTACTGTACAACGTTTTGGGACAGCGGTATCTATGTCAATATGGGCAATTCGATCGCCAACGGGCACGGATGCAAGTACCTGGGCTATACATTCAAATACCCACCGATATTCCCCTTTATGTTGGCGGCGATCATTGTGCCGTTCGGTTACAACTTCCTGCTGATGCGAATGTTGATGGTGGCTTTCGCTACAGCCTCCATGTGGCTTGCCTACCTGATTGTGCGCGATAGGTCTAATCGCTGGATTGCGACAGGGGTGATGCTTTCGGCCGCGTTTTCCTACCCGATCCTTTTTGAAAGCACGCGCATCCTCTCCGATCTCCCCTACATGCTCTTTTCGCTTCTCGCCATCCGTTGGATCGAACGCTACGCGCAGCAATCGGAACCGTGGCGCAGCAAAACCGGTTATATCGCCATCGGTCTGATTGTGGTGAGTTATTTTACGCGAATCGTGGGAGTGACGCTGCTTGCGGGAACAATCGCTTATCTGGGGCTGGGCGGCACGAATCTGCCGCGCTCACGCGCAAACCTCAAGAAGGCGATTGCTGTCAGTGTTGTACTGATCACGGTGGTCTCAATCTGGATGGCGCGAAGCGCGTTGAATCAGAATCGGTTCCCACCGGAGTTGCGTCAGGGATTGAGCTACGGAAAGGAACTCTTCGTGACCACAACCGAAGACCCAGATGCGTCAACAATCGATTGGACACACCTCTTTGAGCGCATCAGAGAAAACGAAAAATACTATGAGATCTTGTTCGCCAATATCATTTTGGGGAAGCAACGACGCATTCGCGCCAGGACCGAAATCCGTCCCGACGCAGGTGCGAGAGCGATCGCGCTCATTTTATTAGTGGGTTACCTGGTCTGCGCGTTCCGGAATCGCAGCGTGCTTGAGTACTATACCTTCTTCTATCTCTTGATCTACATCCTGTGGCCATCTCGCCAGAGAGAGCGATTCCTTGTACCGATTATCCCATTTCTGTTTTACTATTTCTTCCATTTCCTTCAATGGGTGATGAGCGGCATCCGATGGCTCGTCCAACGTTTTTCCCAATGGGAGGACCAGAGAAAGCTCATCGATGTGGTCGCCGTGCTCGTATTCACGGGGGTATTCATCCAAGGGAACTGGCAGACAAATATGCGTCTCATCAGATATGAGCAACGCGAGCCATATTACACCGGAAGGTATGGTATATTGAGGGATTTCGTACAGTGGCTCACGGACAATACGCCCGATGACACGGTCATTGTCAGCAGCGAACCCTCATTCATCCAGGTGTCCTTTGAGGAGTTTGCGCCCAAAAACGCAACCCATCGAAAGGTCTTTGGCTTTCCTTGGACAACGGATCAGACCAAGTTGCTGGAGTTTATGGATAGACTTGAGGTCGATTATGTGATTACCGTGCCAAGCGGCAAAGCCAAGGAGTATCTGCATCCCCTCATAGAACAGTCCTCAGCGCGATTTGAGAAGGTCCACCGATATGGCAAATATGTGATTTATCGTGTGCGTCCCCCGAAGCCGACCGGTTAGGGTCATTCCGCTCGCCAGCCCAGCCCTGCCGAAATCCTTATAGGTTCATTTAATTCTCGGTAATTCCGTAGACTGAGACCGATCTGTCATTCTGAGCCCTTCGCTTCGCTCGAGGACAGGCTTCGCGAAGAATCTCTTCTCATCGCGCAATAGAGATCTTTCGCGGCGTTTACCCCTGAGCTTGCGAAGGGCTCAAGATGACAGATTGAAGCGGTAGTTTGTTCAACCGAGTTAATTGCCGCGGAGGTGGGAAGTTTTTTCTTATCACGGAAAAAGTCGTAACAGGTAGGCTTTTTATCGGTTTCGCGTGGAGTGCTGAGGGCACGCCTGCCACTTGCGTTTGAGTTAGCGGACATTCTTCATGTACCCCCAGGTTGTGACGAGCTTCTCAATCGGCTCCACCGCCTGAGGGATATCGGTGTTAAATTTCAAATCTCTGTCGTCTTTCGAGAATCCAACAAACATACTCCAGTTGCCGCCACACTGCCCGATCTTCACCAACAAGGGATTATCGCCTTTTTTCAACTCGACAGAGAAATCTTCCTGGAAATCCTCAGCAAAACGAATCACGGCGTTTTCCCAGATGACCTCGCCGTTGAGCCACACCTGGATCGAATCATCGCTGCCGGCGAACATCCGTGTGCGTCTTGCGCTAGGGGAAACGACGTTGATATAGGCGTAAGCGAAGTGGTTTTCGATCGCACCATTTCCCAGTCTGATGTTGTTGATGGCTTCGCCGGTGTTGTTCCCGCCCTCAGGTTCTATCTTGCCTTCCGTCCAGGGCAATTTCCCCACTTTCGCCCGCGCCTTTACGCCGTTCTTAGCAACCTTTTTTTCAGTAACCCGCCCTTCGCTGGCTTCGGAAAGCCAGTCGGTGTCGTGCCCGTCCGGCCCGCAGTTTTCGCTGGGGACGATCATCCAGAGCCATGGCCCAGTAATTTTGTCCCCCGGCTTCGGGGGGCGTTCGTATTCTTTACCCGCTGCGGTAAAAGTGGCCTGGATGCCGGCGAACATACTCCAGTCACCGCTCTTTTCGACCACCTTAATCATCAGCAGGTTATTGCCCTGATTTAGGTTCACCTTGAACGCTTCCAGGAAACCCCCTGCCGGGCGAATCACTGGCATCGTGTGAACCACGTCGCCGTTGAGCCATACCTTGATCGCGTCGTCGCTGCCCACACGCATCATGACACCGTTTTGCTGGTGAGGAGACTCAATCGTAATCAGGGCATAAGCCGAGTGGCGATTCATGTCACCCGAGCCCAAACCCGTTTTAATCACCACTTCATTGACGTTATTGCCGCCAGAGGGGGAAATCTCACCGAGGGTCCAGACCTTCTTTCCAACTCGATCGCCCGGCTTGGCCCCATCTTTGGCGACCATTTCCTCTGTGACTTCGTCGTCGGTGGCTCTCGCAAGCGAATCCAGCTCGGTTGCAACCGCAACGCCTTCAGTAAACGGAGTTGGCGCGACCATCCACAGCCATGGGCCGGTAATTCGTTCCTGCGCGTCTGCAAGTTGCGCGACAAGAAATAAGCAGGTAAAGTAGATGCCATACTTTAACAGAAGTCTTTTCATTTGGTTGTCCCTCGAATTTATCAGCTCAGTTAGATAAAATCCCGCAGAATAAGCGTTGGTGCAAACTCTGCGGGATTTTTTTGCGTGCTAAAACGCAATGGTATGAATAGGGTAATCTTAACGGAGACTCTGTTTTTTCAAACGTCCCCACGTCGTCACAAGCTTCCCAGCAGGTTCAACAGAGACCGGCGCTTGATCAAATTGCACATCTCCCGCAAGCCCGACAAACATGCCCCACTCTCGTGTACAACTGCCAACTTTTACAAGCAATGGATTTGCGCCCGGTTGCAGGGAAACTGGGAAGGACTCCTCGAAGTCGTTCTCCCGGTTGGGGAAAAACACGCTGAAGCGAACAACGGGATTGTTCCAAACAACCTCGCCATTGAGCCAGATCTTGATCGAGTCATCGCTACCGGCGAACATCCATGTGTCCTGAAAACTGTCAGATAATATATTAACAAAGGCGTAGGAGGCCGTGAAATTCACATCGCCTTCACCCATACCAATGCTGGTTATGACGTCGTTAACGTTATCGTTACCGGTCGGGGAAATCTCACCTAAGGTCCAGGCGTTTTCGCCAACAATGTCACCGAGGCTGGGACCGCGTTTGGCAACCATCTCTTCGTCGACCTCGCCACCAGTGACTTCGGCGAGTAAGTCAACGTTGTTTATACCTGCCCCACACCCCAACTCTTCGGGTGGGGTTGGCACAGCCATCCAGAGCCACGGTCCACTAATTTTGTCCCCTGGCGCTGGGGGCGGTTCATAATGCCTTCCCGCCGCATCAAAGCTCGCTTGAATGCCGACGTACATGCCCCATCCACCGTCGCCTTCGCTTACCTTAACCAGCAATAGATTGTCACCCGCCTTCAAATCGACCTCGAATGCATCGGTCAAGGACCATGACGGGCGATCCACGGCGTTTGTCCACACTACCTCGCCGTTGAGCCACACTTTGATGGATTGGTCGCTTCCCACATCCATGATGACCCCGTTCTGATCTGTCGCAGATTCGATGTTGATCAGGGCATAAGCCGAATGGTCATCGACCTCTCCCTCGGCGAGACCGATCGCGTTCACGACCTTATTGACGTTGTCCAGGGCGGTGGCAGAAATCTCACCGAGAGTCCATGCCTTATCGCCAACGATGTCTCCTTCATTGGCCCCATTTTGGGCAATCATCTCTTCTGTGACCGCACCTTCACTGGCGTCGGCAAGCGAATCGACATCGGTGGACTGCGATCCGCCCTTGCCGGGTTCGGTCGGCGCAATCATCCATAGCCACGGCCCGGTGATCCTTTCTTCTAACCGGGCGTGGGCAACCTGTGTCACAATGACAATGCTAAACAGAATTACTATGTAAAGGACGAGACTCCTTCTCATGACTTTTCTCCTTAAATGCAATCGCAAAAAACGGTGATGTGCGGCTGGGATGTATCCTCTCCAACTACACGTGTAAGACTTTTCGATGAAAACACCGACATTATAACACAATTCCGTCATCAGATCTATTGGGTATTGACCCTATTTTGCCATCAGGTGTCAACCCATTTTGACCGCTTGTGCCGTCCAATGATTATTGGTATTTCGCAATCTGATATATCTTGTCCTCCTGAGCTGCCTGAGCGATTCTTATACCATTTGTAGTTTTCGCTGAGGCCATTTCGTCACGAACAAAAAACCACAGAACAGCCGATAAAATCCCCCGACCCCTTTACGTTTAGGGGCGGACAGGTCGCTGAAAAAGCGGACGTAGACACGGATGCACGCCCTGATCTGAAGATTGGGCTGATGGCTTAAGTCCACTAAAGTGGACTCAACATGCGCATCCGAGTCGTGTTGAGACGGGGTCGCCCAGACGACTTCAGCTTTGAGCCTGCGAATTGATTCGCAGGGAGAAAACGCCTGCTTCCCTCAAGGTGTCCGCCCCTGAACCCCTTTTCCAAAGGGGGATTGAGGGGGATTTGAGAATGGGCTCATCTGAAATTCAAAACGGTATTACACTTCATCGTTGGACTCGTCGTCAGGCAACACCGGCAAGGTAAAAAAGAACGTGCTTCCCCGCCCCAACTCACTGTCAACCCAAATCTCGCCCCCGTGATGTTCGACAATTTCTCGACAGATCGCCAGGCCTAGACCGGTACCTGCCGGTTTGCCGCTTTCTTGACTTGTGACCTGTATGAATCTTTCAAAAATCATGTCTTGATGTTCCGGCGCGATGCCCTTGCCTGTGTCTGCAACGCTAACTTTTACTCTTTGATGTGCGTGTTCCGCACTTATCGTGATCTGCCCGGTTGACGTAAATTTTACCGCATTGTTAATTAGATTCGTCACGACCTGAACCAATCGATCTCGGTCGCCTTCGACGATAAAGGATTGTGCGGAAAACTGATTGACTATTTCTAGGCCCTTCTCCTGAACCATCCCGGTCATCACCCGAACTGAGGAATCGATGATCTCGATAAGATCTATCCGCTTGGCGTTCCAGCCCATCTTCCCCGCCTGCATTTTCGAACTATCAAGAACATCATTGATCAGGTTGGTTAAACGATCGCACGATTCAATGATGCTTTCTAAGAATTCTTCGCGGGTTTCCGGGTCATCATCCCCAAACATCAACAACAGATCGCAGAAAGATCGAATCGATGTGAGCGGGGTGCGGAGTTCATGAGACACATCCGAGAGAAATTCAACCTGAGATTGCTTGGCTTGAATCAATTCCCGATTGATTTCCCGTAGCTGTTCTGCCTGCTGCTGCGCGGACGCCTCGCGTTGAACCAAAATCTGTACCATCTCGTTGAACTTCCCTGCAAGTTCCCCGATTTCATCAGTCGAGTCCGTTTCAACCGGCTCGGGAAACTGGCCATCAATAATCTCCTGCATCGCTTGAATCAGTTGTCTTGTTGGGGAATGCATCTTTTGAGATGGAACATCATGGATAGGAGTCAGAGAAAATTGAAGATTTAATATTAACTATTGAAGATTAAGTAAGTTCCAAAAAACAAGTGTCATTTTCTCGGAAAGCGGGCTGCCAGCCCGTTTGTGGCGAGCCGAACAGAAAGTCGAGAGAGTTAATTGGAACTTATTTAAGCCACGACGAAAGTTCCTAGGCTTTGAGTTGGCCGAAAATATTCAGTCAGTATTCAATTCTGGCAATCTTCAATTTTCTTCGTCATGGAAAACTCCATTTAACGCTGAAAGACCTGTTTTGCACGGGATAAGATATCCATCGGTCTATAAGGTTTCGTGAGGCACTCATTGGCGCCTTGCGCTAAACCGTGTTCGACATCCAGGGTCTGCCCCTTGGCAGTCAGAAGGACAATATAAGCCTCTTTCAGAGTTTCTGTTGATCTCAAAGATTGACAGACTTCATAGCCATCCTTCTTCGGCATCATGATGTCCAGAAAGATGAGCTTAGGGGTCAACGCCTGCGCTTTCTCAATACCTTCTGCCCCATCCTCCGCGGTTTCCACATTATAACCGGATTTCTTCAATAAAAATGCGAGTGTCCGTCGGATATGGGGCTCGTCATCGACAATCAGTATATCAATCGGTGCCATGTTCGTCAACTCCAAATGTTTGCAAAGTACTCCGAGTTTAGTACGACAACGAGACTGTGTTTTTCGGCATTTTTGATTTGCCTGTCCGCGCGACCTCTGAAAAACCCATATCATCGTTCATGCGTCGCCCCGTTTTGCCGGCCCTTGTGTGCATCCAATTTATCGGACTTTGCTAGAGATTTCTTGAGCGAATAAATTCGCGACGACGTACTCGCCAGACCCAAAGGCTTTGTCCTTAAGTTGATGCCTACGGGGCAAGGCCCTACCCACAGGTGTCCGCCACTGAAGTGCAAGGAGAGCGGGCAGGCTCTACAGGCCGGTTACGTTTCTCCCTCGATTTAGAACATCGCTCCCACAAGTGCTCGAACATTATAGCAAGATTGTGGCTGGAGGGGCTATCAGGCGCGGACTCTATTTTGCCTCCGGCTGCGACCCCATTTTCGGCCGCCGGTCGGAAAGTAGAGTGAAAGTGTGCGTATTTATCACTAATTGGAGATTTAATGTGCTTATATGTCTCTTTCATTATGTGACATATTAGCACGTTTTTCGGCTGGAATAAGGACAAAAGTCCAGATGTAGGTAGGAGGCCCTACTCAGGCCTGAGTGCACTATCCACCGGTACTACCTGTAATCTCGTACATGTATCGGTCAAAACTGAGGTCTCCTAAAGTAAAAAATCAGGCCCTCATGGTACGTTTCTAATACCGGCACACATATTGCTTATAGTGTGTCCACCTGAGAAAATCATCAGGCCTAACAACTTTGAGATTACGAATAATCTCAAAAGGAGAAAAAGAAAATGGTACGAGAAGCGTTCCACGCAATCCAAACTGCCGCAATTGTTTGTCTGGTTTTGGTCCTGGCGTTCACTTCTGCCGAAGCCAAGCCAGGCGACAAGAAGCACGAAACCGAGAGTGTGAGTACCCCAACGACCTACAGCGGCAGCATCGTCATTAAATATAACGATAAAC
>JAPUIP010000767.1 GCA_027296925.1 Candidatus Poribacteria bacterium
GAGGCCGGCGTTCGCGACGGCGGCCATTTCCTTGGGCGCAATATTCGCGACTGTGCTAATAACACCCGCCCCACCCAGAGCCATCATGGAAAAGGTCAGCGAGTCTTCACCGGATAAGACCGCGAGTTTGTCCCCGCACGCCAGGCGGATATCAATCGCCTGGTCTATCGAGCCCGAGGCTTCCTTTACCCCGACGATGTTCTCGATCTCAGCCAGGCGGGCCATGGTCGCGGGAGTAATATGGGACCCGGTTCGACTCGGGATGTTGTAGAACACAATCGGGAATCCCGACGCTGCTTCCGCTACCGCTTTATAGTGTTGGTAAATGCCTTCCTGGGGGGGGCGGTTATAGTAGGGCGAGATCATCAGCGCCCCATCTGCCCCAACCTCCTGTGCTTCGCGCGTCAGCTGAATGGCCTCGGCGGTTGAGTTGGACCCTGTTCCAGCCACCACGGGCACCCGTTTATCAGCCACCTGCACCACCAGCCTCACCACTCGGGTATGCTCTTCGTGGGAGAGGGTGGCGGACTCGCCCGTTGTTCCGCACGGGACAATGCCGTGGGTGCCACTTTTAATATGCCATTCAACCAGATCGGCGAGTCGCTGCTCGTCGACTGTGTTATTTTTGAACGGCGTGATCAGCGCGACCAGTGATCCTGAAAACATACGGCCCTCCTATTCTCCCATCCTCTCGGGAAAGAGACACACACTGGGAAAAAATAAACGAACACATTACTCGATTTCAACTATTCCTTCAAATACTTCTTCCGCCGCTCCGGTCATATACACATGATTGTCCGCCAGGCGCCATTCGATGTCCAGATCGCCCCCGCGCAGGTGCACGGTGACCCGCCGATCGGCTTTGTGGTTGAGCACGGCGGCGACTACGGCCGCGCACGCGCCCGTTCCGCACGCCCACGTCTCTCCGGACCCTCGCTCCCAGACCCGCATATTCAGTTCAGCCGGGCTGACGATCTGAATGAATTCGGTATTCACCCGATTCGGGAAAAACGAATGCTGCTCGAACGGCGGACCGATTTTCTCCAGTTCTAAAGACTCCACCTCATCGACAAAGATGACGCAATGCGGGTTGCCCATCGAGACACACGTCACCTGATACGACTGCCCATCAACGCTCAGCGGCTGATCAATCACTTGCACCTGCCCCTGCCCTTTCACTGCAACGGGAATCTGGGGGCCGTCCAGGATAGGTTCTCCCATGTCGACGGTCACACGCACAACTCTGCCATTTTCGACATCAAGAAATAAAACCTTGAGCCCGGCATCTGTATCCACCCTGAGCGGGTTGTCTGTAGCTATTCCATGGTCGTATATATATTTACCCACGCACCGAATCCCATTGCCGCACATCTCTCCCCGGCTGCCATCAGCGTTATACATCTCCATGCGTGCGTGTGCAGTCTCCGACGGACAGATAAGAATCAACCCATCGCCACCAATGCCGGTTCGACGATCGCTGATCTTGAGCGCGACGGCCCCTGGATCGGCGAGCGGCGTTTCAAATGCGTTCACATAGATGTAGTCGTTACTAATGCCGTGCATCTTGGTAAAAGGAAGTTTCATACGCAAGTCCTTACTGTAGCGGAGCGGACTGCCTGCTGCAGCTTGTGCTGGGCGCGACTTACGCCCCGTCCTGCCAGACGAGTTCGACCGTATTTGACACATTACCCAAATAGCCGTCCAGGGTTACGGCACGGACCCGGTAGCGGTACAAGATTCCAGCCGACAGCGGCTCGTCAGTATAGTTGAACTTCTTCGCCTGACGAAAGCGGTCACGGTCCTCTACCGGGATCAGGGCAATCCGGCTAAACGGCTGCGCCGCATCCCCATCCCGTATTGCTCGTAGTACCACAAATCCGCCTAAGTCGTCCATCTCGCTTCCGTCCATATAACGCCGTGGGCGAGTCCAATTCAGCGTCACACCGTGGTCCTCGATCTTGAGGGCTAAATCACCGATAGGTTCTGGCGCCACCAGACTGGGTGGACGAACTGACGTTTTATGTCCGCACCCAGAAACGAAGATCACCATCCCACCCAGTAGACACAGGCAATACAGCACCGTCCCTCGCCACACCAATCTCCAGCCCCTATCCCCCGTCCGCATCATTCTCTACACCCCCGCCGAACGCAACTGGCGTTCAACATTCTCTCGGGCCGTTCCGCCATAGGATCGCCGTCGATTCACAGCCGATTCTAATGTCAGTCGAGTCAACAGATCGCTCTCGAACAGAGGAGAAAATTGCCGCCACTCTGGAAGGGCAAGCTGATGCAACTCTTTTTCCTCGGCCACACACCATTGGACTACCGCACCCACCACGGCGTGCGCGCGTCGAAAGGGGAGCCCTTTTTCGACCAAATAATCCGCGACGTCGGTGGCCAGCATAAATCCGCCTAAGGCTGCCTCACGCAGTCGCTCCTTGCGAAAGCGAAGCTGATCGAGCATGGGCTCAAGGACGGTGAGAATACCTTTGAGGGTATCCACGCTATCGAACAACGGTTCTTTATCTTCCTGAAGATCCCGATTATAGGTCAGCGGCAGCCCCTTGAGTACGGTCAACAGGGCAAACAGGTTTCCGTATAATCGCCCGGTCTTGCCGCGGATGATTTCCGGCACATCGGGATTTTTCTTTTGCGGCATCATCGAGCTGCCGGTTGAAAAAGCATCGGGCAGATCGATGAATCCGAATTCACTACTCGACCACAACACCAGCTCTTCAGCCAGTCGGCTGAGATGCATGCCCAGCATGGCCCCTATGGAAAGAAACTCGACCACAAAATCTCGGTCGGCCACAGTATCCAAACTATTCTCACTCACCCGTGCAAAACCGAGCAAACGC
>JAPUIP010000768.1 GCA_027296925.1 Candidatus Poribacteria bacterium
CATTTTGCCGCTGTTCTCTTGGGCTTGCACCATCCGATATGCCTCGGAGGCTGTTGCGGCCATGGGCTTTTCGACAAGCACATGCTTGCCCGCCTGAAGTGCAGCGACGGTCGGTTCACAGTGTGCTTTCGTGTACGTGCAGACGCTCACGGCGTCCACCGCGTCGAGCGCCAGCAACTCACGATAATCTGCAAATGCGTGCGCGGCGCCCCACTCATCTGCAGCGGCTCGTGCGCGGTCCTTGAGAATATCCGCGACCGCCACAATGCGCACTTCATCGGGAATTTGAAGATAGCCACGTGCATGGGCGCGGGAAATCCCGCCGGCGCCGATGATACCGATACCAAGTTTCATCGTTTTCGCTCCATCAAACCAAAATGAGATACCCGTCAATTTTCGCTGCCATTTCATCTGGCATCGTATGGTTTCAATTATACTCCTTCGCGGATGAAAACTCAATAGGTGTTTGGGCTTATCTTGTTTTCAGTTTGGCAGAAATCTTGACCCGGTTCCCCCTCGCCTCCGAAATGGGCACGAGCTCCCTTTTTGTTTTGATGGTATAGGGGTTAAGCATTCGGATCAAACCAGCGGGATAAATCCCGCTGTCACAAAGTGCTGATCGAACGTGAAAGCGTGGGTGATGCTGCGTTGTTGCATCAGCGCAAAAGCCGCTGCATCTGCGAAACTAAAGATTTGATCATCATATTGACGCAGGATTGTCTTCGTTTCGGACTCCAGACGGGCATCCAGATAAACCATCTCGATCCGGGCACTTTCGTTGATGCCTGCCAGGAAGGTTATCGCTGCTTGATGACCCAATCGGCGACGCAGCCAGATGTGTGTTTCAGCAACCATCAGATCGAGCGTGACTAACGTATTCTGGCGATTCAACAGCAGATCCGAGTAGATTTTGACAGCATCGGCGTGATGCCCCTCACTTTGGTCCGCAAGGGCAATCCATGCGCTGGCATCAGTGAAAACTTCTCGCGGTGTCAACGATTCATCTCCTTGCACAGTTCCTCGACAATGTGTTGATCATGCCGAGTTGCGGCGTCATTGACACCCGAACTTCCTAACCCGATAATCTTCCATGCCGGGTCTTTTTCGATTGGAATTTTGGCCAGCAGGAGATTAATGCCGCGACGGATGAGTTCGGACAACGACACGCTTTCGTCAGCGGCCAGCCGGCGTAACGCCTGATGCTGTCGCTCTTCCAGATAAACTTGAATCGGTCGTTTCGTTAATGTTGCCATTATATCCTTCCTCCTTAAATAATGTATAATGATTATACATCATCAACCTATAATGAATCAAATCATTGACAAACATCCTCGCCTGTGATATACTGAATGCCTTAAAATTCTTGAGGATTTGCGAACTGGGGCAAGGGCGCTTGCGAATCTTGACAAATCTTGTCGATCCGCCGGTGGACATCCGTGAATCCCCAAGAATCGTTTGTAATCACTTCCATATCATGAGGGATTACCCCTTCCAAACTTTCATACCGCGCGCGAAGGATGCGGAATATGGAATTTGTGCTTAGGCATAGAGAGGAGTTTCAGCGATGCGCTGTATCTTTGTGGGTATCGAATATGCTGGAAAGTCGACCCTGATCCAACTTCTGGGGAACTATTATCATCGGTTTAAGCTTCGCACTCACGGCGACGATCATTTCACCCTTCCGGATGCATCTCTGAGTCCGGAATCACGGGCGTTGATGGTAGATTTCCCGGACGATGTGAAAGAACGCTCGCAACGGATGCAGATCCAGTACCATATTGAAGTGATCAAGAACTATCATCATGTCCTGATCGCTGGATGGCATATCGAAGAGGCGATTTATTCCGCCATGTACGGTGACGATCCAGACAATCCGTACTATAAAAACTACAGCTATCATGCACAACGGATTTACGAGGCGCAAGTGCTCGAAGCCCGCTTGCCCGATGTGGTCCTGATTCATGTGACAGCCAGTGATGACGCGATTCGTGAACGGATGCAAGCGCATCCACATGACTATCAGATTATCAAAGAGAAGGATATTCCAGAAATCAAGCGGCGTTTCGACGAGGAAGTCGAGAAATCACTCTTCACCCATAAAGGGCGGAAGATCGTGGTTGATACCACAGACAAGACGCCTCAACAATCCCTCGATGAGCTGCTTGCGCTTTCCGAACCTCTGATTACGCCTGGAGAGCTGGCGATCCGCGCGCTGCCCATACCCGACGGGGATTACGAAGTCCGGTATGAAAATGGGATGCGCAAGATGATTCCGGTAACGGGCTAAGAACTGACGCCTGGAGCAAACGGGTTCGATTGGGCGTTGTGACGGAGGTGCTTGAGGCAATTCGCAACGCTTAACCATTTGCTCCAGCCAACTACCATTGACGCATCGGAGGCGTGGCTGACTCCCTATGAGAAATTCTATGACGTTCAGACGCAGGGTGGTTATCGAACAGAAACAGGCATCCGGAGAACTGTTGAACAGCTTCCCGGTTTTCATCTCCCTCACCGATGAGCAACTCAGGCACACGACGCACGGGGGCCATGTCAGGGATATGGCGGGAAGCGATGTCCATTTCTTGGCGGACGACGGGGTGTCGATGCTGCCCTACGATATTGAGACTTTTGACGGTAAGGCTGGAACGCTCCAAGCCTGGGTTCGTCTCCACAGCGTATCGGCGGACGCGGATACCGTCTTTTATATGGTCTATGGCGGGAATCCTCCGCAACCGCCTGCTGCACCTGCCGGCGTCTGGGACAACTTGTTTGTGACCGTGCTGCGTCCGGAGGGTGATGCGACGGCCGAAGATGAATCTTGGCATGCGGGCGCTCACCATTTTGATGAGCAACTTACGGCCGAGGCCTGGGTCCGCGGCGACGACGAACGAGCGGAAGTGCTGCAAGCACTCGTCTCGAAGTGGAGACCGCGTGCATCGTTTGAATCCTTCGCCGGATATGATGCCGGGGAAACGGACGGTCTAAATACAACCGGATACTTCGGTGCCCTCTTCGACGGGCGATATGTGTATTTCTCTCCCGAACTGCATCCGGACGGTGGGCACGGGGTAGTGCTCCGCTACGACACTCAGGGCGACTTCGACAATCCGGCCAGCTATGAGGGATATGACGCGGGCAATACCGCCGGTATGGAGACTCGTGGCTACTACGGCGGCGTCTTCGACGGACGATATGTCTACTTTGTCCCCCGTCATTACGAGGGTTATAATCACAGCCGACTGCTGCGGTACGATACCCACCGCGGTTTCCGTGACCCCACCTCGTGGGACGCATTTGACTTCGGCGAAAGGCAGACCCATCAGAGTGCGGCTTATGACGGGCGCTACATCTATTTCTGTCCGGGGTACCGCGAAGGTCGCGAATCCGGGCTATCCGGTCGCGTCATCCGCTACGATACCCGTGCCGACTTTCACGCTCAAGCGAGCTACGGACGTTTCGATGCCGAGAGTGTCGATGGGTTGGAGGTCGGGTGTTTTGACGGCGGCGCGTTCGACGGGCGGTACGTCTATTTTGTCCCTTTAGCGAACAGCGTCGTCTTGCGCTACGATGCACAAATGGACTTCGACGATGAGGCAAGTTGGCAGGCATTCGACGCCAATCCACTCGGCATGGGGATGTGTGTCGGCGCCGTGTTTGACGGGCGATTTCTCTATTTCGTTCCTTATGATAACAGCACGGTCGTGCGCTACGACACGGAAGCAGACTTCTACGCGCCGGACGGTTGGTCGGCATACGACGCTGACAGCACCGGCGGACTCGACACCCGCGGTTACGATGGCGGATTCTTCGACGGCCGCTACGTGTATTTTGTGCCCTTCGTCAACGATAAGGTCTTCCACGCCAATTGGCTCCGCTACGATACTCAGCAGCCGTTCGATGCCCTCGATGCCTGGGAGGCCCGCGAGGTTCCCTTTGTGGATGGGGTGAACACCGTTGGCTACAATGGCGGTGCGTTTGACGGCCGGTTTTTCTACGCCGCTCCATGGCGCGGCACCTGGGGAGAAACGATGGCTGAATGGGATATCCACGGTCGGATTTCACGCTATGACACCCTTGGCTCGGACGGTACGTTCAGTCTGCGCTACTGTGACTACGGTCACAATGGTGGGCTGTGCGCCGCTGTGCCTGGTCCCAGCTTTCTCGTCAACACAACACGAGGCGTGCTGAGTATTGCAGCGCACCGGGCGTTGACGCCTGGATGGCACTATCTGGCTGGTGTTTACGATGGTGAATCCCTCAAGCTCTATGTTGACGGCGTGCTTGCCGCGCAGCGGGAAGGGCGAGGCGCGCTTCAGACGAATGACGCTCCTATTGTCGCCGGACGGATTGAGAACGGGTTGGGACAATTTCGCGGGGAGATTCGCACAATACGGATCTCCAACGTTGGCCGCAGCGAAACGTGGATTCGGGCTGTCTATCAGAACCTGATCCGTCCGGAGGGCTTCTGCCGGGTTGGCGCGGAAGAAGCGATGGAAGGCCGGTAGCTGCGCGAAGCATGAAAAGACAGACCTGAATCGGTATCAACGCAGGAGTTAGAAAAATGATACAGGAAGCAATCTACACCCATGATCAAAGCGTGCTGAAGGTTTCCGTGGAGCGGTGCGAGGTCTTACTCCAATCTGATGAGATCCTGAATTTTCCCCGCATCATCGAACTCGACGGGGAACGCCTGGTCCTCCCGTACGGGTGCGGCAGGCATGGCGGCGCGGAGACACGGCCGGTCGCCATTTCCGAAGACTTTGGGGTCACATGGACAGACCTCCCTCCCGACGCCCCGATGGCAGATAACGTCCAGACTTCCGGGATTTTGGGATATTTGCAGGACGGTACGATCGCCTACATCGACGTGTTTCCGGTGAACGTCAAGTGGTCCCGTGCTGAGGGCCAATACCATCGCGTCGCAAAAGTGGAAGATCCAATCTTCAGAATTCGGCGATTTTCCCGGAGAGCGGAGCTGCTGGATGATTCCACTTTTCGCGTGTTGGATCTGCCCTGGAAGACCGCCTCATACGAGTTCTATGGTACGCTCCTGGAGTTGGAGAACGGAGATTTCATGACGGCATTTCAGGCGCAGGTCGGCCTCCCCTCTGGAACGCGCTGCGATCTGACAACCTTTATCGCTCGGTCCACCGATGGTGGGAAGACCTTTGAACCGGTGTGGACCTTTCATCCGGAGATTGATGGCCGGCCGGTCGGCGACCAGGGTTTTTGTGAGCCGGACATGGAGGTGCTCGCCAATGGCGACATCCTGTGTATGATGCGAACGGGTTCTGGCTCACCGATGTACCAGTCCAGAAGCACAGATGGGGGTGAGACGTGGAGTGAGCCAACCTCCATCGGCTGGCCGGGCGTCAAACCCCATCTGCGGCTGCTGAGCAATGGTGTTCTCGCGTGCAGCGCCGGACGCGGGGTTTATGGACAGCCACAGGTTACCTACGCCATGTTCAGCCTGGATGGCACCGGAGAAGTCTGGGAATACCCCTTTGCCTTCCATACCGGGCCGGGCTGCTCATATACCTCAAACATGGAGCGTGATGGCAAGCTCTACGTGGTCTATTCCCATTCGTCATTTACAAGCCCAGCCGACACTTACGGTCTACCGTACCACGCTATCAAATGGGCCGTCCTGAACACAGTACTGGAAGAGTGAGCCCAATCCCGAAAATCTGCAAATGAACTTTCGATTGCTAACGCCAGGGTTCAAGTCGAACGAGCCCTGCAATGCGGTCGAAATCTGGATCGTAGGAGTAGATTTCATGAATCTGTTGATGGTGCATCTGCGCGGCATTGTACACATCAGCGAAATCGACATTCTGATGTTGGTAAATGTTGACGGCATCGATTAAGGCTTTTCCAAGAAAATAGGCATTCTAATCTTGCGAAGGTTTCAAACCTTCGCAAGGATCCAATCCTTTATCCGGGATGGTTTAAATTCTGGAAGTTCCTAAATAAATTCCAAAGATGACTTTGTGTTTTTTGTCACCCTCACCCCCTCAGACGGGGGCAAGCTCTCCAACTCCTCTCCCATCAAGGGAGAGGAGAGCGAATATTTTCCCTCTCCCGCGGCGGGTTCAGAGGTGGACAGGTGCTCCGAAGGACCGACGTGGACAGCGTTGAAATCAAGTTCACGCTGAAAGCTGAAGTCCACCGAAGTGGACTGAATTGAATGATAGTCAGCTTGAGCATAAGCCCGATCTTCAGATCAGCCCCGCTATGCGGGATACAAGCACCTATCCCGATTCATCTCGGGGGGCGGAAGGTGAAGTTCACTGGAAGTGGACTGGCATCCTGATAGTCGTCTGATGACGACTTGAGCTTTTAGCCCGATCTTTAGATCA
>JAPUIP010000769.1 GCA_027296925.1 Candidatus Poribacteria bacterium
CGCACAGCCCGCCGGTACCGTCAACATGAAAGTGGAAGATTCTAGGCGTACCATTCGCTATTACCATATTAGACTAATTTGAGCTTCAGATGAGCCCATTGTCAAATCCCCCTCAATCCCCCTTTTCCAAAGGGGGAAGCGCTCTCCCCCTTTCGTAAAGGGGGTCGGGGGGATTTTATTGGCTGTTCCGCGATCTTTTTTTCCTGACGAAAATGGCCTCAGTGAAAACTACAAATGGTATTAGTTTGAAATGACACGATTCTGTAGGGGCAGTGCACCCCCTGCCCAAGAGGTAGGCAGACATCTGTGAATGTGCTCAAACAGAACTGCAAATGGTATAATTCTCGGAAGACTTGGTTTGTAGTGAGGC
The DNA here is from genome assembly GCA_027296925.1 of Candidatus Poribacteria bacterium. Taxonomy (GTDB): domain Bacteria; phylum Poribacteria; class WGA-4E; order WGA-4E; family PCPOR2b; genus JAPUIP01. The sequence goes on from JAPUIP010000769.1 coordinate 371, forward strand.
ATGAAGCAACGCCGAGGCCGCCAGAACGCGAGCCCTTCTGTGCTTGAATCCAAGCACGGTTTGTGGTATAACATTAAAGTCTTTCAGTGTCTGGTTGAAAAACTTCTCCTCGACTGAGGGTGTAAACTCCCCGCCTGAGGGGGTCTGAAGGGAGAGGTTACCCGGATTGACAAAGTCCCCGGCAGCGGGGATCTGGGAAAGTCGTTACAAAAATCTGATATATTATGGAGGAAACGCAATGATAGAAATACACAGCTCTTGGAAACGTGATTTCGATGTATACGATCGACTGAAGAAACTCAACATCGATCTGGGAACGAAAGGGGATTCGATTCCTGCCCCCACAGGTCGGCGGATCTGTAACCTGACATTCACGCCATCAGGCTTAGTCTTCACTTCGGGAACCGGTGCCGGATCTGGAGCGGTGACCAATGATGACCAGGATGTGCAAGCCGGCTATGAGTCGGGGCGTGAGGCCGGAATCAGCCACATCCGCACGCTACACTGGGGGCTTGATCCCTTCGGGAACTTGAACGACGTCTGGTACTGCGTCAAATGTATCGGTATGGTCAATTCGCATGGCGGCGGTTCTTTCTCAAAGTCCCCACAGGTCGTCGATGGCTATACGAAGGCCTTTCATGATGTATTCGGCGGGCCGCTATCTGAATGGGCCGAAGACGGTATGGACAAGTCGCTGTCCGGTTGGCACGCACGCAGCGCTGTCGCCGGCTTTGATCTGCCGGGGCACTGCCAGATCGAGCCCGAGATGATTTTGCAAATCGATCCCGAGCTGGCAATCAGGATTATCCGTGAACGCGGCCCTCATGTGTAAGCGACGTTGACCTGGATGAGCTTCCCGCGTCGGTGCACGGTGCACCGACGCCGGGAACTCGCAATGAGACAGAAGGGGGTTGAGATGAACGTTCCTCCCACCGAGTACATTCGCGTTCCTGTGGACCAGCTTCGTGAGTTGAGTACGTCGCTCTTCCTCAAAGCGGGCATACCCCGCGAGGATGCAGGGCTGATCACCAACCTGCTCATTGACACTGACCTCCGGGGCGTCTTGAGTCACGGGACACAGCAGATCCACGGCTATATTCGCGCTTACCTGAATGGCAACCTGAATCCGACGCCTCAGATTCAGGTCATCCGGGACGAACTCACCACAGCGACCGTGGATGGCGATGGCGGATTAGGCCATCTGGCAACGACCCGCGCGACCGAGCTCGCTATCGCCAAGGCAAAGGCAACGGGCGTCGGGGCTGTGATTTCCCGGAACCACGGACACTTTGGCAGCGCCGGGAAGTATACCCGCATGGTCATGCGACAGGATTGCGTCGGTTTCTGCGTTTCCGGTCACACAATGACGGGATTCACCGCCGGCCATCCCCAGTGGAACCCATTCGGTAACCCACCGATGAGTTTCGCCTTCCCCGCTGGTGCGGAGTCGCCGATGATTCTGGACATGGGGACATCTTTCTTTGAGCCGGAGCACTTCGCCTCCCTTTTCGAGCACGTGCCAGCCGCCTTCTTCAAAAGCATCGGGCTGGTCGCGGTCGCCAATCTGCTGAGCGGCGTGATGGCGGGGATGATGGCCGAACCGTTTCTCAGCGAAAATCGGCAGTATTCCGCCGCCGGATACGGCGCCTTCATCTGTGCGCTGGACATTGGACGCTTTGTACCGATCGATGATTTTAAGGCAGAGCTAGATCGGACGATGCGAGAAATCCATGCGCTTCCACCGTTGCCGGGCTACGAACGGTATGATCTGCCGGGTGGTCTGGAGCATGACCGGGAGCGGCAATGGACGTCGGAGGGCATTTCATTGGGTGAGACACATCGGCGCGGATTGGAGGAGATTGCCGACGAGTTGGGTGTCTCCGTGCCGTGGCGGTAGAAGTAAGGAGTGAGGCTGTGTGATAGCACAGATGAATCTCAACTCAACCCCGCCTCATCTCGCCAGCGCTGCAGGGGATGCGTGCGGTCTTTGAGCGGAAAGGCAACGCGCCCGCCACGTCGCTGGGATTCCCACGAGCCGTGAATCATCTCCAACGCCGCTCGCCCTTTTCGTCCAGACGAGATCGGCTCGGCATCTGTGGATTCCGGTTCAAGCAGGGAACGAATGATTCGGGATTGAAGCACACGATTGATGTCGATGGTGGGCAGATGCTGACCGGTAATCTGATCTTCTTCGGGCAAAGAAACCCGTTCCCACTGATGCCCCTCCACCGGTGTCATAAATTCTCCCCGGTGAATAAACATCACCGTGGCGACACTTCGACGCAACGCGATGCGCCCTTCGGTGCAGATCAGATCCAAGCCGTATGCTTGATCATTGGCTCGCGATTCGGCTAAAAATCCACAGTCGGCGTGCAGGCCATTGACAAATCCGAATGCGCAGAACGCCCGCTCCCCGATGACGAGTCCCGCGTCACGGTCCCGTGGGTTGACCTCCTGACTGTGCTTGATGTCCTGGACAGCGGCGTCACGCCTGTCTATGTTGATATGGGCAGACGCCCAACTCACATCCCCTGCGAAATTGTGAACCCAATCAAACAGGTGCGTTCCCATCTCCATCATCGCGTTGCCCGCTTTGCGCCCACCTTTTTCATACGCGCGTATCAAGATGAGTTCGCCGATTTCCCCTTGAGCGATCAACTGTTTGGCATAGTCGTTGTATGCGCTGGCACGCTTCTGATGATTGATTGCCAATCGCACGCCGGCCTGGTCACACGCCGCAATCATCTCGTCCGCTTCCTGGAGCGTCACCGCCATCGGTTTTTCACAGAACACATGGCAGCCATGTACCGCGGCGGCAAGCGTTGGCGCATGATGGTGCGGCGCCTGAGTTGAAATCACGACAAGGTCGAGTTTCTCACGCTCGAACATCTTATGATAATCTGTATAGCATGCTGAAACACTATATGCCTGCTGGAAGGTTTCCAAAGCTTCCTGGCGAACATCGCACAAGGCGACCAGATTCACAAGCTCATCCTTCACAAGCGTATTGGCGTGGTCTTTTCCTTTGCCACCGCACCCGAGCAGTGCGGCTCGATATTTTCCCATCGGTTTCCCTCTTCCCTCCTGATTCGTTTGAGTCATACCATTTGTCGTCTTTACTGAGGCCATTTCGCGAGGAGCACAAAACCACAGAACAGCGAATAAAATCCCCCCCAACCCCCTTTTCCGAAGGGGAATTGAGGAGGATTTGAGAATGAGCTCATCTGAACTCAAAACGGTATAACTCGATGTTCAAGTTTTTACTTATGCTGCCTTCTTCATAGCAACGTTCACTTTGTATTGCAAAGTCGGCGTTGGCTCCAACCGCCCCAAATCTCGTCCGACCATATGTTTGCTCGAAGCGTTTAGATTAAAGACCTCTTTTGCCCCTTGTGCCACTGATTCCAACTGCTCTTGGGGATTCTCGGACGAGAGCACCTCGGTGAAAAACTGCACCAAGCTATCCACCTTTACCCGGTCACGTAGGCTGCCGACTGTCCAAGCAGACAGGTTGTCCTTAATCTGGGCAAGTTGGTCCGGATGAAGTAGGAGACAGTGAAGCCACAGCAGACTCAGACTCAAGCTGCGGCGAGAGCCTTCTTCGTCTAGTTGTTTGGTCAACTGTCCCCAGCCTTCATAGGCCTTCCAGTCCTGAATGAAGACCTCTACGAGCCAGCGAAAGGTATGTGCCTGGGCAATATCCATCGTGCGCCAACTCATATCAGAGGCCACCAGATAGCGATACTCGTCTTCTCCTTCATACTTGAAGGCAACCACAAATCGCTTCTTTCGATGCGCAC
>JAPUIP010000077.1 GCA_027296925.1 Candidatus Poribacteria bacterium
TCAGGACATCTTCGAGCAGATGGGCGGCGCCTTCCCCGGCGACAAATACAGCAATGCCCTATATGAAAACCCTGGTTTCGGAAATCATTGGATTGCCATCCAGCGGGTTGGGGTCCGCTTCAACCGGTCGGCGATCGGGGCACGCATTCATGCCGAGGTCATCGAGAACGGGACACGGCGCTCGATTTATAAGCATGTCAATAGCGGCGGCGGCTTCGGCGCCAATCCGCTGCGGCAAACCATCGGCCTGGGAAAAGCCTCAAAAATCGACGCCCTCGCGATTTTCGGGCCAAGCACCGGTCTCACACAGACGTTCCGCAATGTGCCAGTCGATCCGTTCATCCAAATCATTGAAGGCGAAGAGCAGTACACAACGCTCAGGTTGAAAAAGCTGGCGTTCTCCAGCCAAACGAGTCCGATCACTCTTGATAATCACGATGATTCCCCATCAATGCGGCCTTCATTCAAGGCGTCTTCGTCCGTCAGTGAAAAGCGCGTGCGACGAATCGTACTCAACCTTTAGCGATCTGCTGCGTCAAATCATCGGATTTGATAGCGAAAAAAGAAAGGAGTCTAGAGATATGAAGCTCATTGAATGTCTGGTGCTGGGGATGGTCAGTTTACGGCGACATCCCCTTCGATCCGGATTGACTGTTTTGGGGATTGTCATTGGCGTCGGCGGCGTGGTGAGCATGGTGTCGGTCGGTGACGGCTCCCGGGCCCTGGTGTTAAGTGAGATCGAACGGACTGGTGGCGTGAACATGATCGAGATCTACCGCGACGACTGGGATAAGCAGTCCGGCACGCTGACCCGTGCGGCAGGACGCACCATCCGGAGCCGGCGTCGGCGACGCAACCGCGCCGAACACTTAGAAACCGAAGATGCGTTTCAAATCCTTGAACGCGCCGAGGGGGTTGTCCATGTCATCGCTGAAGATGATCAGGGGGGCTGGAGTGTCAATTATAAAGGGATTAGCAAGTCGTCCCGGATTGTGGCATCGACGGCGGGTTACGACCGGTCACACAATTGGTATCCGGTGAGGGGGCGTTTCTTCACGGAGGAAGAGGTGGAGAAGGCAGCCATGGTCGCCGTTATCGGCTACAAAGTCTACGAGGAAGTGTTCCTGGGTGAAGACCCGATTGGCAAGGAAATGAAGGCAACACGAGCGACCAGTTGGGGCCCGCGTTACGATGTGCGCTTGACGGTGATTGGCGTGATGGCGGAAAAGGGCGATGCGATGGATACCCAGGGCTGGGATGACCGATTCATCATCCCGCTGACGACCTTGCAGCAGCGTTTTAAGGGACGCAAGGATGTCGAGCGGATTCGTGTGGAAGCCGAAAACCTGGATATGGTTGAAACGGTGAAGGAAGACGTGAAACGGATTTTAGGACGGATACACAAAAACTCCGGCGAGGAATATCAATACTGGACGGCACAGGAGGAATTGGCGACCGCCGAAAAAATTGGCAGAACGATGAAAGCGTTGATGGGCGGCATTGCGGGAATCGCGCTGTTTGTGGCCGGAATCGGTATCATGAATATCATGCTCGTCTCTGTCACGGAACGGACGAAGGAGATCGGCCTGCGGAAAGCGATTGGCGCCAAGCGTCGCGATATTCTGATGCAGTTTCTCGTTGAGGCATCGGTGTTGAGCGTCGGTGGTGGTGTCCTGGGGGCAATCTGTGGCATTTTTATGGGCAAGGGTGCAGCCGCACTGATTACCCACTTTGTGTGGCCGGGGAGCAATTGGCCGTCGGTCATCTCCTTCGGCACGATGGTCATTGCCCTGGTGGTGTCTGTGGTCGTTGGTATTTTCTTTGGGCTCTACCCCGCCAACAAGGCGGCGAAGCTAACGCCTGTCGAGGCGCTCCGGTCAGATTAGCGGGCGGCTGCCTTTCACTGCGTGTTTCAAGCACACAGATGGGATGGGAAACAGTTAAACACCGGGACCATCCCAATGCTTAGTCTGTGTAATATCGTTTTGAGTTCCAGATGAGCCCATTCTCAAATCCCCCTTAATCCCCTCCGCGGAGTTTATCCCGAGCCCATCGGGGCGAGAAGCTTGCCGCCCCCCCTCAGACGGTGGCATTGGGATTCTTGTGGGAGCGATTTCCCGGTTATGATTGATGGAATCGAGAGCTTTTGTACTCTCTCACAAATGATGAATTGTAAAACCCACTTGGTGTAAGGCTTTGAGCCGTTCAATTGGCTTATAATTACTAGGAAGGGGTATCTTCTATGTCAGAATATTCAGTGCTTGGCAAAAAACTACCACGGGTTGATGGACTTGAGAAAGTCACAGGTGCGGCGCAGTACGGCGCAGATATTCACCGGGCTGGCATGCTTTATGGAAAATTAGTTCGTAGCAAACACCCGCATGCGAAAATCCTGAGTATCGATACCAGCGAAGCAGAAAAGCTACCCGGTGTGCGTGCGATTGTCACACAGAACGATGTCGAGAGTGGTCGGCGGGTTTTTGCCACCGATAAGGTGCTGTACCTCGGTGAACCCATTGCAGCCGTGGCGGCAACCGATCCAGACATCGCTGAAGAGGCCGCAGAGCTCGTCCGGATCGACTACGAAGTATTGCCCGTTGTTCAGGACGTGATGCAGTCTATTCAACCCACCGCACCACGCCTGCATAGTGATGATACCAAGGATGGGCCAACCCGTCGAACAATTAAAGCGCAACTGAAAAAACTCCAGGATGACGAGTCGCAGGACCATAGCGCCGAAATCGCCGAGTTAAATGCACAGTTGGGTATCCTTGAAGATGAGCTATACTACAACATCTCTGCCGAAACCCATTCAGCGATTGGCGATGTCGAAGCGGGCTTCGCCGAATCAGATCTGGTTGTCGAAGACACGTATGTCATTCCACGTGTCCATCAGACCTACATGGAACCGCACGTTTCTGTCGCCGATGTCGATTCGATTGGGAAAATTACCGTGTGGGCCAGCACACAGGGACCGTTCGCCATCCGATCTGGCATCGCCGGAACACTTGGTATTCCACTGAACCGAATCAATGTCATCCCGACTACAATGGGAGGCGGATTTGGCGGCCGTTTCGGCGTCGCGCTCACGCATGTGCCTGCGGTTCTCCTATCCCAAAAAACGGGCCGCCCTGTGAAATTGCAGATGACTCGCGAAGAGGAGTTTCTCGATGGACGCCCGGCGCCGGGGTGCGTCATCAAGCTCAAGACCGGTGTGACAGCCGATGGCAGAATTCTGGTGCGACAAGCGCTTGGGTTCTGGGATTCCGGTTCGGTATCCGGCGCTTCAATCGGCAGCACTATCCGCGTGCGTGGCGTCTATAAAATCCCAAACCTGAAGGTTGATGCGTACGGTGTCTACACCAACAAGTCCGGCACCGCTGCGTATCGTGCGCCCGGAACACCGCAAGTGGCTTTCGCGGGTGAATCTCAGTTGGACGAAATCGCTCGCCAACTGGGCATCGATCCGGTGGAATTTCGTCTCAAAAATCTGCGCGAGGAAGGCGATCTCATCCCCGGCGGCGGTCAACGGGGCGGATCCAACGAGCCAAAGGTCGGTTATAAGGAAACCCTGCAAGCGGTCGCGGATGCGGTGGATTGGAAGAATCGCACGAAAGGGCCGAACCAGGGGTGGGGCGTGGCGATTGGCGATTGGACAAATGGCTGTGGACCCGGTGGGATGTACGTCTCCGTCCACGAGGATGGTAGCGTGCGAATCTTCCACGGTTCCATGGACATCACCGGTACGGATACGGCGCTTGCCCAGATTGTCGCGGAAATCTTGACCGTGCCCTACGAGCAGGTGACCATCACGCGGGGCGATACCGATTCGGCGCCCTACGCGACCGGCTCTGGCGGTAGCGTTGTGACCTTCACCATGGGCAATACCGCCAAGCTCGCGGCTGAGGATACATGCCAGCGCATCCTTGAACTCGCCGCAGAACGGCTGAATACCGGACTCGAAAACCTCGAACTCAAAGATGGTAAAGTTTCCGTACTGGCCCAAGACTCCCCTCGGTCAATTTCACTGGGTGAGTTAGCGGCGTATAGCCTGTCAACGACCGGTGGACCGATTGTTGGCAAAGGTTCGTTTGCACGGCAGCCGAGCACACCGGCCCTTGCCGCGCAGATCGCCAAGATCGAGGTCGATCCCGAGGCTGGCCGGATCAAAGTGCTGAAGATGGTGTCCTCACAGGATGTGGGCTTCGCGATAAACCCGATGGCCGTTGAGGGACAGATTGAGGGCGGCACGGTGCAAGGCTATGCGTGGGCGACCATGGAGGAGATGCAGTACGACGAAAACGGCAACGTGAATCCGGGCTTCGTTGACTATCGCGTGCCGACTTCCGCAGATCTGCCCACCGTGGAGTCTGTCATTGTCGAGGTTGAGGCACCTAATGGCCCGTTTGGCGCAAAGGGCGTCGGTGAGCCGCCGATCATCCCAACGCTTGCAGCGATGGCCAACGCCGTCGCGGATGCAGTGGGTGTGCGCGTCACGGAACTGCCGATGAAGCCGGAGCGGGTTCTTGATGCGTTGAGCCGGAAGTGAGGAACGCGGATTTAATATACTTGGCAACGGCGCAAACTGTGCTTTTCGGTTGTCATTCTGAGTAAGCTCCGCGAGCGAAGCGGAGGGCTCAGGATGACATCTGTACAAAAACGCAATTTAGCACGGTGGTGAGTATAACGACCAACTCATATCGAGTAAAAGGCTTAAGTATACGACTTTTTCACTTAGCCCTGATCTAAAGATCGGGCTGATAGCTCAAGTCCACTGAAGTGGACTCGGATTGTTCGTTTTAGTCGTCTTCAGACGACTT
>JAPUIP010000770.1 GCA_027296925.1 Candidatus Poribacteria bacterium
CGGAGCCGGTTTTCCTCACGCCCGTTGCAGGAACCCATCGGCTGACCTGCGTTGATGATGAAGGGAGATCGACAACCCGGACGCTGGTTATCAAAGGCTAAACCTCATCATCTTCTGCTTCTGCAGAAATCGTAGGATGAGGCTTGTCCCACTGATCGGTGGTGGGCACTGGCCGCGTGAAAGCTACAGCCCCAGTGCATGGTCGATTTCAGACTGATATTCGTAAACCTGGCAGGTTTCCACCTCACGCATCTTCACCGCTCTTCCCGCCCGGGCGGACTCAAAGATCGCATAGACCGCCGCCACATCCTTCAAGCCCTCGCTTCCATCCACTTCGAGAGTTCGCCCCGTCAGGATGGCTTCGGCGAGTTCATGATACTCAAGGGCGATGATCTTCCAATCCACTTTGGAATCACTGTCCGTAATGCAGTCGGGGAAGAGATGTTCCGCCAGCGGCTCCAACGCGAATCCGTCAACGGCTGCTACAATTTCTTCCTGGCTCATCTCCGCTTGGTCTGCCGGTTTCATACCAATTCTCCCACCGCGCGTACCAAAACCGTTAATGCTTCCTTTATTCCCAAGAATCAGTTGACCGCCGTAACTGCCAGAGCCACCCACGCTGACCATCCAGTTCACGGTCACCCCAGACTCCATTCTGAATATCGCCAGTGAAGTGTCTTCCGCTGTCGCCGGAACTTCAGCCGCCATCCCCCGAAACCGATTTTGGTAAAAGGTGTAGGTATCTCCGATGCTATCGGGCTTCGCTCTCACGGGTTCGATGAGCCACACGTCGCCGTAGACTTCCGCAATGTCCCCCAATTGATACCGGATCAGGTCCGTAAAATGGACGCCCAGATCGACAATCGGGCCCCCTTTATCCTTGAGGTGCCGCCACGGGGTAATGAAAATGGAATTGCCGGCACTGAGCGAATGGAACAGGGCCATATAAGGTGCCCCAATCGCACCGGTGTCTAGCAGATGGCGAACCAGACGGGCGGACGGATCTCGTCGGTAGTTCTCGGCGACGGATAGCTGCCGGTTGTTGCGCGCCGCGGCGTCAATCATCATCTGGCAGGCCTTGACCGTGATCGCCATCGGCTTCTCTACCATCACATGTAGCCCCAGATCCAGCGCTTGACACGCAACCGTGTGATGGACCGAGGGGTCGGTCACCACATCGACGGCGGTGAGGGAAGGTATCTTACGGGTCATCTCTTCGAGCTCGGTGAAGACCTCGGGCCGGATGCCCAGCAGTTTCTCCGCTTCGACAGCAGCCAGTTCGGCATTTTCTCGGCGAATGTCGCACAGTGCACATAACTCGACCTTGTTGAAAGGAGTCTGCGCTAATTCACGCAAACCGTAGAGATGTCGTGTGCCCATGCCACCGCAACCGACCAATCCAAGTCTAATTTTATCCATGGAGTCTCCTCATTCCGTTTGACGCATGATGCCTCACGCATCTGATACACATTGAAACCTTCCGATTGTAACTGGTTTTTCAGCGCCTCAATATCGGGGGTTTCGCCGGGCTTGAGCCAACGTGAAATCCATTTCATGGTCCTCCTGCATCTCCTAAAGTCCCCAACGGGCGTCGATCTCTTGCTGGTATCCGTTAACCGTGCCATCAAGCACATCCGCAATTGTGACCACTTCGCCGGAATACCCCGACTCGTAGATCGCGATGGAGGTGGCTTTGGCTTGCAGCCCGGTCGAGCCATCCACTTCCGGGGGCCGACCATCTTTGATTGCATTGATGAAGTCGTAGATTTCCAACGCAAAACCGTCCTCAATCCCAAACGGGAAGAGCCACTCTTTTTCGTCGGCGCTTAGCGTTTCAAGGTACATCTCGCGGAGTTCGCTCATCGCGTATTTCGTCCCATCCAGCTTTTCCACGTCACCGCGATCTTTAGTGGTAAACGGATGGAAGACATCGCCGTAATCGCGAATCACGCCCCCATCCCCGTAGAAAGCGACATTCAGGAACGGATGTGCCGGAGCGGCAATCGTCCAGCTCCACGTCCCAACAACGCCGCTCTTGAAGGTGATCACCGCCACCCACGTGTCCTCATGGCAGGAGGGCACCTTTCCTTTTTCGACGTGATTGGCGAATCGCCCATCGATCTGTCGAACTTCGGCGTAGACCTTCTCGACATCCCCGAAGAAGTATCGGATTGTGTCCATCATGTGAGCGCCGCTGTCCATTACCATACCGCCGCCGCTGAACTCCTTCCCCAGCCGCCAGTGCCAGTTGCCGACCTCCGATGGATCGCGCCATCCGGCCGATTGTGCGAAGAACATCCGGGGTTTACCGACGATGTTCCCTTCGTTCAGGGCCCACCGGACGGTGCGTTGGCCGGGAGTCCGGCGACAGTTTTCCGCTGTGGCGGTGATTCGCCCGTGCTTTTGCGCGACTTCGATCATCTTCTTGCTGGCCTTGATTGTCACGCCGAACGGCTTTTCCGTCATAATATCGACACCCGATTCCAGACAAGGAATGGCTGAAATATGATGGTGGGAATGGGGGGTGCAGATGTCCGCGCCGTCCAGATCTTCCGCTTTCAGCATCTCCTCAACATCGTCATAAACGCGGGGTGTGCTTCCCTGAAACGCTGCAATCTCCTCCGCGAAGTTCTGCGCCGCTTCCTTGCGCACGTCGCACGTTGCATCGATTGAGAAGGTATCGACCCCTTTTTCTACTAACGTCTTATATCCCCGCAAATGTGCATTGGCAATGCCGCCACAGCCGATTACGGCTAAACGAACCTGTTTGTCTGACACAGTTGTTTTCCTCCAAAAGCGTATTTCGTCTAACGAGAACAAGAAAATCTTGACTTTTAGGGTTCTTCAGTTTACTATACCATTATAGTTCTGTCAATACGATTTCAAAGTCAGGGAAGAGGATAACGGGTTTCGTATGACGCTTGGGAAGGTTGTCGGAACAGTCATTGCCACACGAAAAGATGAGAAACTCGTGGGCAGCAAACTGATGATTGTGCAGGACGCAGCGCTCGATGGAAGCCTACTTAACCGGTATACTGTCGCTGTTGATGCCGTTGGCGCTGGCGTTGGTGAACTCGTGCTCACGGCGGCAGGGAGTTCAG
>JAPUIP010000771.1 GCA_027296925.1 Candidatus Poribacteria bacterium
GATCCACCCGACGGCATGACGACCATCCGTTTTTCTGGATTTCCCGAGGTTGATGTTTGGGAGGCACAAATGACTGCGTTTCGGGAAGCCGTGCGTGCGGACGCGCCATCGCTACTGCCGCCGACGGGCGTTTTTCTGACCAACTCGATCATGGATGGCATCTTCAGGTCTCAGCAGAAAGGGAAAGAGGTCGCGGTCAGCGTTCCGGAGATTTAGACGTCAGACGTAATGCGTAATGCGTCAGTTCCGCCACCATTACGCAACAAACGATGGGAGTTGTTGCTCATGGTACACATTCCGATTTTGCGGGCGGGCAAACCGTATAAAAGTTTGAATCTCGCTCGCGTAACACACATCAAAACAGGCGCGCCCCTCGCGATGGTGAGTCAGGCGAATCGTGGACTGATTGCCAAGGATTTATGCACGATTGCGGAGAGCAAACGCGCCCTTGAGGCGTTATCCGTTTCAGAACTTCTGGAGATTTGTCAAACCGCCGCCCATCTTTTTATGGAATCCGATCTGCCCCTTGACGGCGACCTGCAATCGCCTAACGATTATGTTTGCCAGGTTTCTGGAACAACGGGTATGCCCGAAGCCCTCTGTCGTAGGAATATGCAAAAAATTCGGTTAGTGTTGGAAGAGATGGAAGTCGTCCTGGGGGGCTTGACGCGCGGGCTAGAACTCACCATTCTCGATTCCGGTTGGGGGATTCAAAATAAACGTCCCTTGAGCTATGTTCGTCAAACTGAAGCGTTGGGGGCTGTCCTGCCCAGCAACTCCCCCGGCGTGCATTCTCTCTGGCTTCCAGCCATCCCCCTGAAAGTGCCGCTCGTCCTCAAGCCCGGCGGTGAGGAACCCTGGACGCCCTTTCGTATTGCGCAGGCTGTTATCGCAGCGGGCTGTCCGCCGGAAGCATTTGGGTTTTACCCGACAGATTATTCGGGCGCCGCTGAAATCTTACTCCGTTGTGGTCGATCTTTGCTCTTTGGCGGCGAATCGACGGTGGCGCCGTGGAAAGCAAATCCTGGCGTACAGATTCACGGGCCAGGGCAGAGCAAGATCATCATCGCAGCAGATCAGATTTCACAGTGGGAAGATTATTTGGATCTCATGGTCGCTTCCGTCGCCGAAAACGGTGGCCGGTCCTGCATCAATGCTTCCGGAGTCTGGGTGCCAACGCGTGGACGTGAAATCGCAACGGCGCTGGCCGAACGCCTGGCACAAATCGAAGCGAGGCCGTTGGACGATCCGGACGCACAAATCGCCGCTTTCACTAATCCGAAATTTGCACATCAGCTTTCAAGTCTAATCGATAATCAGCTTAAAGTTCCGGGGGCAACCGATGTAACAGCCGAATTCCGAGGAGGGGAAAGAGTTGTTGAAAAAGACGGCTGTACGTTTCTCACCCCAACCGTCATCTGGTGTGAAGACCCCGAACATTCGCTGGCAAACGCGGAGTTCCTGTTCCCCTTCGTCAGTGTGGTCGAAGTGCCGCAGCGGGAGATTTTAGAACGTATCGGTCCCACCTTAGTGGTGACGGCCATCACGGAAGATGAAAACTTTATCGAAGATTTGCTCGACTCTCCGGATGTGGAACGGCTCAATTTAGGCCCGATTTCCACAAACCAGATCTCTTGGGACCAACCCCACGAGGGGAATCTGTTTGAGCACCTTTACCGGCAGCGGGCGTTGCAGATGAAATGAAGAGGGTAAGTAACAATGAATCGACATTTAAGAGTGGTGTATCGTGACGGGGCATTTATCCCTCAATCGCCCTGTGATTTTCCTGAGGACTCAGAAGTGGAGTTGCTTGTTCAAGACCCAATGATACGTTCTCCTGAGGTTACCGATGCAGGGGAGCGAAAATCCTAAAGCAGGTAACAGAACGGATGCAGCGGAATCCTATTCCTCCTGACGCCCCCCCAATTCACACGCAAGGTGATTCATGAAGGGTGCTGATACACACTCACGGGATGTCGTAAGAAAAGCCCAGTGAACTGAAAATTCATATAACAGGAGAAACCTATGATATTAGCTGAAATGACCTCGCCTGAAGTCGATGCTCTGCCGCGGGATATTGTCGTGCTCATCCCTGTGGCATCTTGCGAACAACACAGCCTGCACCTTCCGGTATTTACCGACAGTCTTATTGGACAGGAGGTCGCGCGTCGTGTTCATGAACGCTGCTCGGATGATGTCCTGGTCCTACCCATGCAGTGGTTGGGATATTCCCAACATCACATACGGTACCCCGGCACCGTCAGTGCGATATCCGAAACCCACCTGCTGCTCATGATGGATATCGTCGCCTCCATGGTGGGACACGGCTTCAAGAAGATTCTCATCCAGAACAGTCACGGCGGCAACGGCGCAAACATCTCCGTGCTCCTTCAGCGTTTGATGGAGCGCTATGGGGATCAAGGCATCGAATTTTACTCACGGTGGGCCTGGGCGAGCGGCGACAAACTCGATGAGATTCGTGAGTTGGGTGGGGCAGGCTCCGGACACGCCGGAGAGACCGAGACCTGCATGATTATGGCGATAAACCCAGACCTGGTGCGTACGGACCGGCTGGACGCCGATGGTGAGCGTGAGGGGATGCGAGTGGCGGGTATGGCCTCCTATTACCGGTTCGATCAGCGTACCCGGCACGGCGGTGTGGGCGATCCGAGGCCAGCAACCGCCGAAAAAGGAGAGCGTATGCTGGATGCGTCCGCTGATGAGATTGCCGCGCAAATTCGAGAGATTCGGGCATTGCGGCCCTTTGGGTAATCTTCACGCATCATTTTTTACGCATGATTCAAAGATGCAACCATTCGATTTCCAGCCCAGCACGCGGGTCGTTTTTGGCGAAAATGCCCTGAACCAATTAGGCAGCTTGACGAAAGAACTCGGCGGGCGGCGCGTCCTGATAGTCACCGACCCCGGCATCGTGAAAGCGGGCATCGTCGAAAGTGCCTTGAATGCCCTGAAACGGGAATCCGTTGAGGCTTTCGTCTTTGACAACGTGGAAGAAAATCCGACGACCCGACATGTCGAAGCGGGCGTCCGGTTTGCCAAAGCCCAGGGACAGATTGATCTGATCATCGGTTTGGGCGGCGGCAGTGCAATGGATTGCGCCAAAGGGGTCAACTTCATCCTCACCAACGGCGGAACGATGGAAGATTATTGGGGGGTGGACAAAGCAACTAAACCGATGCTTCCTTCCATCGGCATTCCAACGACGGCGGGGACGGGCAGTGAAGCCCAGTCTTTTGCATTGATCGCTCAAGAGGACACGCACCGGAAAATGGCGTGCGGTGACAAAAAAGCCAGATTCCGGACGGTAATTCTCGATCCGACCTTGACAGAAAGCGTACCAAAGCCGGTGGTAGCAGCAACAGGCATTGATGCGGTCTCTCACGCTCTGGAAAGTTATGTCACGACGCGGCGGAATCCGATTTCGCAGATGTTGGCCAGAGAAGCATGGCGTTTGTTGGATCGGAGCTTTGAAATCGTCTTGAGAGATCCGGAGAATATCGAAGCCCGGAGTCAAATGCTTCTTGGCGCGCATTTGGCGGGGGCTGCCGTAGAGAATTCGATGCTCGGTGCAGCACATGCGTGCGCCAATCCGTTGACCGCCAGATACCGCATGACTCACGGAATTGCGGTTGGGTTGATGCTCCCGTATGTCATTCGCTTTAACAGTCAATCGGTAAACGAGCTTTATCAAGACTTGCACCCTTCGCCCCTGCATGAACGCATCATTCAACTGCAAACCGCGGCGGCTCTGCCAGACCGACTGCGGCACTTTCAGATTGATCAGACAGACTTGCCCCAATTGGCAAAGGAAGCTGCGGCGCAGTGGACCGGGGATTTTAACCCGCGACCCGTCAGCGAAACTGAATGCCTTCAACTCTATGAAGCGGCCTATTGAATCAACGCATCAAACACCGATTATCTATGTTTTACGTTTTACGTTTTACGTTATCCTGGGCTGTATGCAGATTAGCTCTGATGCGCAAAGCGAAGAACCCTCCGGCGATTGGAGCAGCTTTCGTGGGAATCCGCAACTGACGGGCGTCGCAGCCGGCAATCTCCCCGACGACCTTCACCTGCTATGGACGTTCGAGGCTGGAGATAGCATCGAGTCGACGGCAGCCATTGCTGCGGGAACGGTTTATGTGGGTTCTTTGGATGGACACCTCTATGCAATCAACCTTGAAAATGGAAAATTAAAGTGGAAGTATCAGGCCTCCGAAGAGATCAAATCTTCTCCAACTGTATTCAGAAATGTGGTTTATTTCGGGGATGGGCTGGGAGATTTCCATGCGGTGGATGCCCAAACCGGTCAACAAGAATGGATCTTTCACGCTGATGCTGAAATTATCTCATCCGCAAATGTCGCCGGCGATCGCGTGTTGTTTGGATCCTATGACCAGTATCTGTATTGCCTTTCTGCCGCAGACGGTTCGTTGCTCTGGAAATTTGAGACCGAGGGCTATATTCACGGAACGCCGGCGATTTTTGATGAAGCCGTTACAATCGCCGGGTGTGACGGCTATTTGCGGCTCATCAACGTGAACGATGGTTTAGAGCTAGCAAAGGTAGAATTGAGCGATTATGTCGCTGCGAGTGCCGCTATTCTGGACAATCACGCTTATGTGGGAACGTTTGGTCATCAGATCTTGTGCATTGACCTGAACGCAGGAGCGGCGCCGGCATCGTCCGGGGCGAAGCAAGCATCGCCCCTACTCTGGCAATACGAACCTCCGACGCGGCATTTTCCCTTTTACGCCTCGGCTGCCGTGACGGATAATCTGGTCGTCATTGGCGGCCGGGATAAAATCGTGCATGCTCTCCGGCCGCAAACGGGTGAACTGCTCTGGACTTATGCCGCCAAAGCGCGAGTGGACGCTTCGCCGGTAATCGTTGGGAATCGAGTTTTCGTTGCGACTGTAGGCGGCGTGATCGTTGCGCTGAACGTGGATTCGGGGCAACAGGTTTGGCAATTTGTAACGGGGTCAGCCATCATCGCCTCGCCAAGTATTGCGTCCGGCAAACTGGTGATCGGCTCAGAAGATGGCGTCCTGTACTGCTTCGGAAAAAGGTAGAAAAATATGAGTGAACCATTGCAAACGGTAAAACCGGAACCAGCCACAACAAGAACAGATGCAAAGGAAACGGAAGTGGGGAGTGTCTTCGTTTCAAACTATCCACCGTACTCATTCTGGCAAAAGGAAAATGTCCCGGAAGCGATAAAAGCCTTGAATTCCCCACCGATGCCGGAGGCGACGTTAGGACTTTATCTACATATTCCATTTTGCCGGAGGCGATGCAAGTTCTGTTACTTCCGGGTTTACACAGACAAAAATAGCGATGAGATCCAGACCTACCTCGCTGCGCTGGCGAAGGAAGTTGCGCTTTACAGCAAACTGCCGTCCGTGGTGGGGCGCCCGTTGAAATTTGTCTATTTCGGTGGGGGAACGCCATCCTACATCAGTGCCAGGCATCTGAAGGCGCTCGTCCAGCGTCTTAAATCCGCGATACCCTGGGATAGCACGGAAGAAGTCGCTTTTGAGTGTGAACCCGGCACGTTGACACAGATGAAGCTCGAAGCAATCAAAGAAATCGGCGTGACACGGTTGAGTCTTGGCGTTGAAAATCTCAACGACGCAATTCTGGAAGAAAACGGCAGAGCCCACCTGTCCAAAGAGGTGTTTCGCGTTGTTCCGTGGATAGAAGCTCTGGCGTTTGATCAGGTGAACATCGATCTGATCGCCGGGATGGTCGGCGAAACGTGGGAGAGCTGGCGGGATACGGTTCAAAGAACCATCGATCTGGGCGCGGATAGCATCACGGTCTATCAGATGGAATTACCGTATAACACCGTTTACTCAAAAGACATCCTCGGTGGCGGCATGGATAAATTTGTGGCGGATTGGAAAACCAAGCGGGAGTGGCATCACTATGCCTTTGAGCAATTCGCGGCGGCTGGCTACGAGATCTCCAGCGCGTACACGATGGTCAAAAAGGGTCAGCCCGTCCAGTTTGTCTACCGAGACGCCGTCTGGCGAGGCAGTGACATGATCGGCGCTGGGGTCGCTTCTTTCTCCCACATGAACGGCGTGCATTTCCAAAATGAGCCCAATTGGAACGAATACATCGGTGCGTTCAATGAGAATCGGTTTCCGCTGAGCCGTGCGTTTCCGACAACCGCTGTGGAACGTCTCACCCGAGAGATGATACTCCAATTGAAATTTGGGGAAATAGAGACGGTATATTTCCAGAAGAAATTCAACACGGATATTTTGGAAGCGTTTGGACCAACCTACAAAAAGCTGCAGGACGAGGGGATGCTCGACTTTAACCGCGATGAGGTGAGGCTCACACGAAAGGGATTGCTTCGGGTGGATGGATTGCTGCCGGAATTTTACGCCCCTCAATATCAGCATGCGCGATATACGTAAAAAAGGGAATTGGGCCC
>JAPUIP010000772.1 GCA_027296925.1 Candidatus Poribacteria bacterium
TGGCTTGAAACCAGCGACGGACTCTGATCGGGTCCATCGACATGTTTCGCAAGTCCTGATCTCGCCAACGCCGGGTGGGATTGCTCTCGACGGCCGCTAGCAGGGGACGCAGCCACTCCGGGGCCTGTCCTCGCGGCTCCAGCGGACGACAGCGTTTGCAGGGACGGTATCCCGCCGCCAGGGCGTCCCGCGTGTTGGGAAAGTACTCAACGTTTTCCGGGCGAGGTTTTCTGGCGGGGCAGGTCGGGCGACAGAAGATGCTCGTGGTCTTCACGGCAAGAATAAACACGCCTTCGTATTCGCTGTCGCGACGGACGCAAGCCCGGTACATCTCTGATTTCGATGGCAGGGTACTGATCATGTTCACAGCTTGGCATCCCTGATGTGGCTGTCCACCGAAAAGGGAGCGCGGAATTCATATTGTACAAATATCGCAGATCCCAGTCTCAAGGCAGATATTGCTCGGGGATGGGATTCCTGTTCGTTTCGCCGGACCAGAAAATCGACACGATCCGCCAGCCCTTGCTGTCGTGCAGGGCGATTGAAAATCCCACATCGAACGCATACCCGATGTGGGATATTTTATGTACAGATGATATCCCGGTTGCTATTGGCTCTTCAGGTAGCGATCGAGGAAGTCGCGATAGGCCTCGGCGGCGGTGATGCGATTTGCCTTGTTCCTGAAGCCGTGTCCCTCGTCATCAAAGACAATGTACTCCACGGGCACGCCGTTGGATTGCACTGCCTCGACCAGCTCATCGCTTTCGGCTTTAAGGACACGTGGGTCATTTTTGCCCTGAATCACAAGCAGCGGCTTGGTGATGTTCTTGGCATGAAACAGTGGTGAGATCCGGTGCAGGCGTTCCTCGTCCTGAGCGGGATCGCCCAGTTCCGCATACAACGATTCACGGAATGACTCCCACCAGGGGGGGATGCTCTTGAGTGTGCGCACCCAGTTCGTCACGCCGAAAATGTCGATGCCGACATCGAAAGCATCAGGTTCGAAGGCCAGGGCCGCGGCGACCATGTACCCGCCATAGCTGCCACCGAGAATGCCGATGCTATCCTTGTCGATCCACGTCAGGCTTTCGAGGTACTTTCGGGCCTGGACGCAGTCCTGAAGATCGACTTCGCCATGCTTTCGGTCATCCATGTGAAAGAACGTCTTGCCGTAACCGGAACTGCCCCGGTTGTTGACGGCAAACACCGCATAGCCGTGGTTGACGAGATACTGAATGTTGGCGTTGTAGCCGGTTCGGCTTTGACCGCCGGGTCCGCCGTGCACCCATACCAGCGCCGGCACCTGGCTATCCATCGAGGCCTGCTTGGGTCGATAGAGCAGGGCCGGGATCTGCAACCCGTCGAAGCTGGAATAACGCACGATCTCGGAACTGACCAGATGAGTCTCATCGATGGCCGGATTGAGTGTATCCGTCAGACGTTTCGCCTTACGGCTCTTTGACTCAAGGTCAAGCACATAAAGGTTGGATGGTGACGTATCGCCATTGACATAGAAAGCCAGCTGCGATTCGCTTCGGGAAATTGACATGCCGGCAATGTCGCCGCGCGGCATTTTGGGAAATCTCAGCGGCTTACCTGTCTTTGTGTCGAGTACGGTAATCTCGGTGCGGGCATCCGCATTGACGCCCGTGACGCGATAGCGGCCCTTCCAGGAATAGGCGGAGAACATGATGTCCCAGTCGGCCTCCTGAATCATCTTGCGATCGCTGTTTTTCATGTCAAAGGACCAGACGCGATTGAATTCGCTTTCCTCATTGCTCATGTAATGGAGCGTGGCGCTGTTCGGCGTGAATCCGGCCACGCCGTAGGAGATGTCTCCCTCGTGTTGGGTGATGAGTTTCGGTTCGGCGTCCGTATTGTCGGTGTCGAAGATAAAAATATTGTTGTCGGCGTTGTTGCGCACTTTCATCAGGGCGAGCCAACGTCCGTTACGACTGATATCGGAAAGCGCGAAGTTATCCGTATTTTCAAAGATCATCTTCCGCTCGTAGGTCTTGATGTCGTAACGATAGAGGTCCATCAGCTTTTCATCACGCTCGTTTGTGCTGACGTAGAAAGCGGTGAAGTCGCCGGACCACCCACTGAATGACGCGCGGACATTTTCGCCGGGGGTGAGATCGATCGATTTTCCTTCAAGGGTGCGGACATAGAGATGATTGAGTTCATTGCCCGCCTGATCGGCGCGGTAGAGAAATCGATTGTCCTTCGGGAAGTAACTCACGCCGAAGGTTGCGTTTGATTCAGAGAACGTAAGTTGTTTCGGCTTTCCCCCCTTGACGGACTGGCTGTACACATTGAAGATGCCGCTGGCGTCGGTGGTGATCAGCAGCTTCGTTTCATCGTGCGAGAACGATGCCCCGAAGATCGATGTCGTCTCGAAGAAGGTTTTGGCGTCGTAGGTCTTGAACGCTCCCTGTTCGCCTTGGGCCTGACCGCTGCCGGCAAGGACGGACACTAACACAAGGGAGGCCAACACCCTCCGAAGATGGTTCTGTCGGATTTGCTCAAACATGGCAATGTCTCCTTGTTCCCGGGTTTGCACGAACAGATCGATGACACCAATCCGGCTGAACCGATTTAGTGGCGCAAAATGTGGATACGCTCCAAGACCGGCACCAGTCGAGAAACGAGTCGGAATTATCCCTTTTTCCAGTTCATTGAGCAATCCATATGTCTCTTATGCACCATTGATGAACGTCGATGTGAGCGTAACTCACCGGAACCATGCCTGTGAACTTGAAAAAGAGAAGATGGAGGGGATAAGGCGATGTATGAGGGATTGGCGCGACCACTCGTAGCCAGTGAAATCGGAGCCAATGCGTAGAAGACCGGACGACTCGCCGGAAAATCAAAGAAAATCCCCGCATAGAGCGAAATACCCCATGCGGGGGAGCTGAAACAGGGAGGCTTGCCAACCTCTCAGTCTTTCACTGTCTCCGAATTCCATCAAGGGCATCGGGAGACACTTCGCTTCTGAGAGGATCAGGTCATGGTGTCATACTGATAAAATCATTGACGGATAAAGGCTATTCCCGGATTTCGAAAGTATTCCATTTTCATGAAACAGCTTCGCGTCGGCCCGACCAGATCATCTTGGACAATCGCACTCGCCCATGCCTTCGTGCTACAATAAAGCATCTCCTACGCAAGGAACACACCATGAAGAAAAGATATCTTGCCATGTCAGGTTTAGCTCTGGCAGTTGCCTCGTTCCTCCCTCTG
>JAPUIP010000773.1 GCA_027296925.1 Candidatus Poribacteria bacterium
GAAGCATATTGGCCTTGACATGGAAAACTTGCTGATTTCGCAACCGGATACCGGCGAGCAGGCACTCGAAATTGTTGAAACGTTAGTTCGTAGTGGAGCAATCGATGTTGTTGTGATTGACTCTGTGGCGGCATTGACTCCTCAAGCCGAAATTGAAGGAGACATCGCAGATATCCAGGTGGGTTTGTTGCCACGTTTGATGTCCAAAGCTTTGCGAAGGCTTTCTAGCGTTACAGGTAAATCGAAAGCGTGCGTCATCTTCACCAACCAGATTCGCCAAAGGATTGGCGTCATGTTCGGCAATCCAGAGACAACGCCCGGCGGACTCGCGCTCAAATTTCATGCTTCGGTTCGACTTGAAATGCGACGGGCTGAAACCATCAAGGAGGGAAACGAGACGATTGGGAACCGAGTTCGCGTCAAGGTCGCGAAGAATAAGGTCGCGCCGCCTTTTACGCAGGCGGAATTTGAGATGATTTTTGGCGAGGGAATTTCTAAGCTCGGGGACCTGCTCGATGTCGCGGTGAATCAAGACATCATACAAAAGAGCGGCTCCTGGTTCTCCTATAACAGTGAACGTCTGGGGCAAGGCAGAAATAACGCGAAAGAATACCTGGTGGAGCACCCTGAAATTACCGACGAGATTGAAGTCAAGATCCGTGAGAACCTTGGCACCGATGCCCGATCTGCCCCCGGATCGATTCTTGGAGCCGAAGGTAGTGAAGACGTTGCTGATGAGGCGGCAGCGGTGTGATCCACCGATTCAGTCTATCGACTCAAAATGAGGGGACTCATCCATGAGACTCAGTTGCTGTGCGGGACTTGCCTCCTTTGTTCCGCCAACCGCTGATGCGAAGCAGTTAGACACCAGTGAAATCTACCGGTCAAAACTCGAAAAAGCGCCCGCCGTGCTGAAAACGCTGGTAGACGCTGGGTGTGATTTTTTCGAGTTCGGCGTGGGTATGTTATGCCCAGAGGCTCCGAAGTCGCTCTTCGAGGAATTCAAGACACTGCTAGACAGCTACCCGCTCCGGGCAGAGTGCTTCAACAGCTTTATTCCGTCGGATTTGAAAGTCACCGGCCCGAACGTTGACGTCGGCAGACTCACCAACTATATTGCTCAAGCAACACGACGTGCCGCCGAACTTGACGGGCGGATCATTGTGTTCGGTAGTGGTGGTGCACGAACTGTACCCGAAGGATTTTCACGGCACCGCGCCCACGAACAGATCCTTGAGTTCTTAGCCATTGCTGCCGAACACGCGCAGAGTCGTGGCATTATTATTGCGATAGAACCGCTGAACCGATCGGAAACAAACCTGATTAACAGTATCGCTGAAGCGGTGCAGTATGCTGATGAAATTGCGCGGCCGGAAATCCAGGTACTTGTCGATTTTTATCACCTGATGGTTGAGGGAGAATCCTTTGACCAGATTGTCAATGCTGGGGATCGGATTGCGCATGTGCATGTCGCAGATACCGACCGACTCTATCCGGGCAGCGGGCAGTACGATTATCAGGGTTTTGCACAGTGTCTTGCCGACGCCGGATATAGCAAGCGAGTCTCCGTTGAATGCAACTTTAGAGACTTTGATCAAGACGTTTCACAATCCATCCGTTTTCTGCAACCTGTGTTCAAGGCGAGTTGAGGTTACCAGGGGGATTGCCGGCGGTTGGGTGAATGTCCATATCTGCCTGCACGAGCCTTGTTGATGCTGGATATTTTTCTTGACACGGTTATAGTCCGATGCTATAATCTAACCACTTTTGAGCAGCGAAGACATGCGAATCTTATGGGGCCATGACCATCAATCGCGACGATTGGTTGGCGGCCCGAAAATGGTAATGGCTCTTCCAAGGCGAATTATGACAGCATTTATGAGCGTTGGCTGCGTTGCTCTCGCAGGTTGCTTTTTGAAAGCACCGGTAAGTGAACAGGAAGCAGCCGATATGCTCTATCTAAAAGCAACGAGCCTGCAAAGCGATGCGGAATACGATGACGCCGCTGCGGAGTTTAAGCAGTTCGTTGCAAAATACCCGAAGAGCGATGATGTTGATAACGCTCAACTTCAGATTGGAAATAGCTATCGCCAACAGGGGGATTATGGGGCAGCCGTTGATGCGTATCGGTTGGTGGCGGGTGACGGCGATGCAATTGATGAGGCAACATTCGCCATTGGGGATGCATATTTGATGTTGGGTCGCCAGACCGACGCACTTGCGTCCTACCACACACTCATAGAGAAATATCCTTATCTCAACAACGATTTTGCCCGTGCTGCTCAGGACCGGATTGATGCGCTTATACAACTTGATACACTTCGCACAGATTTAAAAACTGTTCCTCCAACGCAACAGGATAATGCGCAATATCAGATAGCGAATCTCTATTTTAATATCGGTTACTACGATATAGCTAGCCGTGAGTTCGAGAAAGGATACATCGACTATCCGGAGAGCGAGCTCGTTGATGATGCCATGTGGATGCGGGGTGAGTGTTATTGGCGGAAAGCACGACAAGCGCCTGTAATGCCTCTCCAAACGCCGGAGCAAGAAGCATTTATCCGTGTGCAGCGTATTGCGGATCGTTACCCGCAATTTGCCGAACTGGATCGATATGACACTGATGGCTATCCACACGCGCCGGCTGGCAGACGCGGCGATCGATATGAGCTTTACTATGCTGAAATGCGCCGCCTACTGCATCGTTATCCTGACTTGAGAAAATGGCGTTTGGAGGATTTTTTGTTTTCGGATGATGCCACGGCTTTTGAAATATGGTTTGACTTAATTCATAAATATCCCGACACAAATATGAACAGTGCCGCGCCGCGAAGAATAGCAGCGCGTCTGGTTGAATTGGGGAACATCTACCGCAACCTTTCGATGGATGATTTCGCAAGCCTCCTTTTCAAGAAATCGCTAGAGGCTTTTCCAACGCCAGGGGCTCACGTTGGTCTTGCATATTATTATGCAGATGTACGCGGTGAAGTTCGCTGGACGTATTATCGCACACGTATCTTTCAGCATCTTCAGGAGGCAGCATCGATGGTGACTCCTGATAGTGAGCAGGCGATGGAAATCAATCGGCTCAAAACTTGGATGAACTATCGCTTGCGGATTGAGTCTTTAGAAGCGAAATCTTTTCGATAGTTTTCATCCGCAACGATTTTACATGGGTGTGAGAGTCGCATTCCGGTGCGCCTTCACGAAGTCAAGATATCAATCATTAGGTGACGCTATGGCTACCATCAAGGACCCACTCGAAAAAAGAGGTGCTGCAGTTCCCTTTGAAGAGGGGCAAGACGACTCTGATTTATCCCCCCGGTCATCAGAGCGGATCTCTTACGAAAGACAGATTCGTGAGCTACAGTTTACGATTGAATCGCTGCAAAGCGAGATCGATGATTTGAGAAGACGCTTAAATGCTGCGCCTTCCGACGACGTTGAAGTTCGCCTCTATGAAATGACACGCGAGCTCATGCAAGCACATCGTCGAAATCGGAAGTTGACCAGCACCCTTCAGGAGGCCAAAGAAAAACTGGAACACTTGAAGGAAAAAGTTGAACAGTTAAGCGCTCCTCCGAATAACTATGGCGTCTTTCTCCAATCCAATGACGATTCAACCGTTGATATTGATCTCTCTGGCAAGAGGTGGCGCGTCAATGTGGATCCGGACATCAATGTTGAGCAACTCCGAAAAGGTCAAGAGGTCATTGTCAATGGCGTGATGAACGTCGTGAGCGTGAGAGAGTTTGAGCGGCAAGGTGAAGTCGTCAAAGTCAAGGAGGTACTTGATGAGAACCGTGCGCTTGTGAACCTACGTGCCGATGAAGAGCGAGTGGTGGAAATCTCTGATCCGCTCCGCGAGGAGAAACTGAGGTTTGGGGATAACGTCTTGCTCAATCCGGCAACCGGAATGATTATGGAAAAGCTCCCCAAAATTGAAGTTGAGGATCTCCTCCTTGAAGAGGTGCCAAACATCAAATATTCGGATATTGGTGGGTTAAAGGATCAGATTGAATCCATTCGTGATGCCATCGAAACCCCCTACCTTTACCCCGATGAGTACAAGGAATTCCATTTAACACCGCCGAAAGGTGTTCTGCTCTATGGTCCGCCCGGCTGCGGAAAAACTCTGATTGCCAAAGCGATGGCGAATAACTTAGCCGAAAGAGTTCGGGAGCGAACGGGCAAGGACGATATCAAGAGCTACTTCATCAATGTGAAAGGCCCGGAACTGCTCAACAAATATGTTGGCGAAACGGAGCGGAAAATTCGAGAAGTTTTCCAGAAAGCAAAGGATAAATCCAAAGAAGGTGTGCCGGTGATCATCTTCTTTGATGAAATGGATTCGCTCTTCCGAGCCCGAGGTACGGGCATATCGTCCGATATGGAGTCAACGGTGGTACCGCAATTCCTCGCTGAGATCGATGGCGTAGAAGACCTCACAGGTGTCATTGTGATTGGGGCAAGTAACCGCCAAGATCTATTAGATCCCGCCGTTTTACGCCCCGGCCGATTAGACATCAAGATCAAAATCGACCGCCCTACAGCAGAAGGCGCTAGGGATATCTTCAAAATCTACCTAACGACGGAACTCCCTATGGCATCTTCAGAGTTGGAAAAGTTTGATGGTGATCGCGAGAAAGCAGTTCAAGGTCTCATTGATCAAGCGATTGAGAAGATGTATGCTAACACTGATGAAAACCAGTTCATCGAAGTGACTTACGCCCGTGGAGAACGTGAAACGCTCTACTTCAAAGATTTTGTGAGCGGTGCGATGATTGAGAATATTGTTTCCCGCGCGAAGAAACTGGCAATTAAACGGTTGATTGACTCTCAAGGACAAGAGAAGGGACTTGTCTCCGACGACCTCGATAAGGCGATTCGAGAAGAATATAAAGAGAATGAGGATCTTCCGAACACGACCAATCCTGACGATTGGGTGAAGATATCGGGGCGCAAAGGTGAAAAGATCGTCAGTATCAAAGCTCTGACACATGAGCCCGATCGGAAACGGAAGGACGTAAGAGTTGTTAAGGGTGGCGCTTACCTTTAGAAATCCTGACAGACATCCACAGATGGGGCGAGGCGCCCGCGATTTCAATCTCCAGGCTTCAATAGATTATGGCTATACCAACGATTATGGGGACCGAAACTGAATATGGAATTTCGGTCAAAAATGCGCGAGATCAAGATCCTGTTGCCGCTTCGACACTTGTTGTCAACATCTATAAGGATCGCGGATTGAAGGGAATCACCTGGGACTATGATCAGGAAAACCCTTTAATGGACGCCAGAGGATTCATGTCTGAAGGTGAAACGGATGTACCAGATGCGGAGAATAATAGCCTGATTAATGACATCCTCATCAATGGTGGTCGATACTATGTAGATCACGCTCACCCCGAATACTGTACCCCTGAATGTACAAATGCTCGGGATCTCGTGAAATATGAGAAGGCAGGCGAATTGATCCTAGACCTGAGTCGCATGGCGGCTGAGGAGCTGTTACCGGCAAATCAGGAAATTATCATTTATAAGAATAACAGTGATTATAAAGGTCACAGCTACGGTGCGCATGAAAACTACCTGATGTCTCGGGAGGTCCCCTTCCAAGATATCGTTGACGGCTTAACCCCCTTTCTGATAACTCGGCAAATCATCACAGGCAGCGGTAAGATCGGTGCTGAAAACGGGATGGAAGATACAGGTTATCAGATGTCCCAGCGTGCTGATTTTTTTGAAACCGAAGTTGGATTGAGCACCATGGTAGCTCGTCCAATTATCAATACGCGGGATGAGCCTCACGCCGATGAGAAGTTGTACCGCCGTTTGCACGTTATCGTCGGGGATTCGAATATGTCAGAGTTTTCCATCTATTTGAAGGTGGGAATTACCTCGATCGTGCTACAATTGATCGAGAACGGATTTGTCGGGGATGGATTCAAACTGTCCGAACCCGTCGCCGCAATCAAAACGGTATCCCGCGATTTATCCTGCAAAAACCCTCTAACGCTAGAAGATGGTCGTAGACGGACGCCGGTCGAAGTTCAACGTGCCTATCTTGAGTTAGCTCACAAACATGTTCACTCGATAGATTCGTCCGAGGTGGTACAGGATATCCTGGAAAAGTGGGAATTCGTTCTTGACCGGCTCGAAGCGGATCCGATGAGCCTGGATCGGTATCTGGATTGGGTCGTTAAGAAGCGGCTGATTGATGCGTACGTCCAACGCCGCGGCTTAAGTCTGACAGACCATCAGATTCGGATGCTAGATTTGCAATATCACGACCTGCGTCCCAATCGAGGACTCTACGCGAGGTTGCTGAAAAACGGGCGTATCGAACGCATCCTGAATCAAGAGGAGATCATTCACGCGATTACAAATCCACCATTCGATACACGTGCCTATTTTCGTGGTATGTGTTTACAAAAGTTTCCGAACGAGATCCACAGTGCAAGTTGGAATTCGATGATTTTTTGTATTGATGGTTCTTCTTTAGATAAAATCTTAATGGATCGTCCGCACTTCGGTACCCAAGACATTGTTGGCGACCTGTTGAGAGATTGTACGGCTGCAGAATTGGTTCAAGCCGTTCTCGCATCCAACAATTAGAAGGGGGGGGAAAAACATGCCGGCCGAAAAGCAGCAGGAACAGCGAGATCAACGCACTCAGGATACTGAGGAGATTCAACCGAATCCAGAAGTCACCGAACAGGGGGAGGAGATCAAAGAGGATCTTGATCGGCTCCTCGATGAAATCGACGAAATCTTGGAAGAGGATTCCGAGGAATTTGTTGAGAATTACATTCAAAGAGGAGGAGAATAGTGGTTCTTGATGTCTCCGGTTATCGGACTTCCGATTTCCTTGAGATCCTGAAACGGGAACGCCCAGATCTATTAGCAAGGTTTGGTATAGAGGCGTTCCACACAACGCCTCTACCAGACGTACCGGCTTCAAATTGGACCGGATCGCACGGCTTGAATCGAAATATGCTAAATCGAGCCCTTCCCCACGATAACTTACTCGAAGGAACAACGATATTAGCCGCTGTTTACAACGGGGGAGTTCTCATCGCCGGTGATCGCCAGGCAACGGCAGGATTTCAAGTGGGGGAACGGCGCATCGAGAAAGTGTATGAGGTCGATACGCATTCAGCGATTGCAATTGCTGGCGTCGCCGGACCAAGTATTGACATGGCGCAGCTCTTTCAGGTTCAGGTTGAGTATTATGAAAAGGTAGAAGGCTCATCTTTAAGCCTCGAGGGCAAAGCCAATTATCTGTCAAACATGGTGAAACAGAATTTGGGCATGGCGCTACAAGGCTGGGTGATCATTCCAATTTTCGCGGGATATGACCTAAAACGGAAACAGGGAAAGGTCTTCAAATACGATGTGACCGGCGGACGGTATGACGAGAGCGAATACTATGCCACTGGATCTGGGGGTAAGGACGCTCAAACAACGCTGAAAAAGCTATACCGTCCTGATATGTCCCGGGATGAGATTGTAAAAATCGTTGTCGAGGCGCTCTGGGATGCTGCTGACGAAGATCTCGGAACGGGGGGGCCTGATTTCATTCGGGAGATTTTCCCCACGGTTAAGCTAATTAATCAGACGGGGATTTCAGACGTTCCGGATTCAGAAATCAAGGAACTGTATACGGAACTATTTGAAAGGCTGAGTCGTATCGGCTCATAAGTTCATCAGCCGTTTTGAAGGAGGCGTGGATGCCTGCACCATATTATGTGTCGCCAGAGCAGATCATGCAGGAGAAGGAGGATTTTGCGCGGAAGGGGATCGAAAAAGCGAAAGAGGTCATCGTCCTGGAATATCAGCATGGATTGGTGATGGTCGCGGAAAATCCACTGGCGACGGTTTTCAAAATCTCAGAAATTTATGATCGCCTTGCCATCGCTGCCACTGGGCTTTACCCGGATTACGAAGCGTTACGAGTCGCCGGAATTCAGGCGGCAGAAGTTAAGGGCTTGACGTTCAACCGTGAAGATGTCACGGCGAAATGGCTTGCAAATCAGTATTCACAGCAGATTGGTGCAATCTATCGACAGCCCGATGCAAAGCCGCTGGAGATTGAGCTTCTGCTTTGCGAAATTCGAGAGGATTCTTCATCAAGTCATCGGACCTATCATCTCTCTTTCGATGGAACGTTTTGGGAGGAAAATGAGTATGCGGTCATCGGAGGCAGAGCGGATGAAATCACAGGCATCCTCGACAATGAGTATACGGACGGGCTAGATTTGAATGGCGCGGTGAAATTTGCGGCGAAAACTTTTGAAACCATTGAAGCGGAAGTCGATGAGGACGATCGATACGAAATTGCGGCGGATACCATAGAAGTCGCCATACTTGATGAAACGCGAAATCGACGCAAGTTTAGGCGTCTACCTTCTGATGAAGTCAGAGAAATCTTGAGCGCATGAATCGAAGAATTTACGGTCTGGAAAATGAATATGGTATCATCTGCACGTCGGATCGGCGAGGCGGAAAGGCACTATCGATCCAAAATGCGGTCATGTATCTCTTCCGAGAGATTATCTCTGGTCGCATGTATCCGGACGTTTTCCTCGAAAATGGTGCTCGGTTTTATCAAGATATTGGTTGCCACCCGGAATACGCGACGCCAGAGTGCGATAACGTGATGGATCTGGTCACCCATGACAAGGCGGGTGAAAGAATCATTGAGCGGCTTTCGGTTTCCGCCGAGCGCAAGATGAGATCTGATGGATTTATGGGGCGCATCTCTGTCTTCAAAAATAACACGGATACGCCCGGCAATACCTACGGTTGTCACGAAAACTACCTGATGGATCGCCGTGTGAGCTTTCGCCAACTCGCCTTGCAACTGATACCCTTCTTTGTTACGCGCCAAGTCTTCGCCGGGGCAGGGAAAGTCAAACCGACGAATCGTGGTGGATACGCCATTTCTCAGCGGGCGCAGCATATTCGAGAGGAGATCTCAATCGCAACGACAACCGCGCGAGGCATCATCAATACGCGCGACGAACCGCACGCGGATCGAGAGAAATATCGTCGGCTGCACGTGATTGTTGGCGATTCGAATATGTCCGAGTTTACGACCTACCTGAAGGTCGGCACGACCGCAATCGTTTTGCGCATGATCGAGGATAACTTTATCAAGAAACGTCTGGCCTTGCGCGATTCGGTACGAGCAATTCAGCAAATCTCAGAAGACACCACGTGTACCCGAAAGATTGAATTGGAGAATGGGAAACGGCTCTCAGGGGTTGAACTTCAGTGGGAGTATCTTGAGTGTGCCAAGCGATATTTTGAAGAGGTCGAATCGGATCCAGTAACCGACCAGATTATGGCGCGGTGGGAATATGTTTTGACATGCCTGGAGACAGAACCCATGCAACTGGATCGAGAGCTCGATTGGGTCATCAAGAAAAAGTTGATTGAAACCTACGTGAAAAGCCGAAACCTCAAGTGGAATTCTGCAAAGGTTATGATGCTCGATCTGCAGTACCACAATATTCGACCGGAGTTCGGGTTGTATTACAAAATCGAAAAAAAGGGATTGGCTGAACGAACCGTGACCGACGAACAGATTGAGCATGCCATGCATCATCCCCCCGAAACCACTCGTGCAAAGTTCCGCGGCCGTTTTGTGAAACTAGCGAATGAGCGCAAGATCCTTTGCGGCGTCAATTGGAGCTATATCCAACTTTACGAGCCCTACCAAAAACTGTTCCTTTCGACGGACCCGCTGCAAGCGGAATATGAAGAAGCTAGCCGTATGATTTATTCAATTTAGACATTGGTGAAGCAGAATTTCTGATAACATTTCAGATCAACCCCCCGGTTTCTCCTTTCCCATATCCCTCCCTTGATGGAGGGTTTTTCTTTGTTCAAGAATCAGCGCGGCAAATTGACGACCATTCATAACGCACAATACCCATTATAGCAAAATCTCTAATTTCTCAAAAGTGTTGCGGTGATATGTCAAGCGAGGATAGCTATGAACCAACCACACATGAGTGGACAGGACAGAAGACAGTTCCAACGCTTTCGATTCCTCTCCGATGTGGCGATTTGTTTTCAGTCCGAAGCGGAACATCACCCTTTGAAGGCAAAACTTTTCGACATCAGTTATCCATTTTCGGGATTGAGGCTGGTAAGTGATCAGGTGGCTTCGGCGCCATCTACCGTCAAGCTTGAGTTAATTGCGGATAGTGGAAAATCGATTGGTACGTGCTCTGGTGACGTTGCGTGGTGCCACCAATTTCCAAAAACATCCTCAGAGGAATCAACGTACCAGATTGGGGTGTCTATTGAAGAAAACGGCGCCGAGGGACAGCAGATGATCAGTATGTGGCTCGCCCAACAAACCCTCGCCTGTCTAAAAGACCAGTATGCACTCCTGAAAAGCCGATATGCCTATCTCCGAAAACACTTCAGCGAGCAGAAATTGGAGCACACCGACGAAATTGAAAATGCGCTTGCGCCGCTCGCGGATTTGAACTATCGCTTTGCACCTCTCATAGAGATGATTAATGAGATTAATTCCACCTTAGATCTGGACGAACTGCTCACCCGCATTATGGAATCCGCCAAAGAACTGATGGATTCCGAAGCAAGCTCCCTCATGCTGTTAGACTCAGAAACGCACGAGGTGGTGATCCAAATTCCAACCGGCCCTGTCAAGCAACAGATCGTCGGCACACGAATTCCGCGTGGACGAGGTATTGCTGGTTGGGTTGCAGAGCACGGGGAACCGATCATCATTGAGGATGCGGCGACCGATCCCCGGCATTATGGCGAGGTCGCTCCAGGCTTTAAAACCAGGTCGCTCATCTGCGTTCCGATGAAGGGGCCTGGCGGAGAAATTCTGGGCGTGTTGCAAGCTATCAATCGTCGTGATAATACTCCTTACACCCGGACAGATATTGATATCTTTACGGTATTCGCGGATCAGTCCTCCATCGCAATTGAAAGAGCCCGACTGCACAACCAGGAACTGGAAAAACAGCGTTTGGAGCAACAACTCATCCTCGCGCGTCATATTCAGGAACGGTTTTTACCCAACCATCCTCCCATGATGCAGGGGGCAGACCTTGCCGGGCTGAGCGTTTCAGCACAACTGGTCGGCGGGGACTATTACGATTTCCTGTCCCGCGAAGACGGAACGGAGGGCTTAGTCGTTGGGGATGTTTCAGGCAAAGGACTGCCGGCGGCTCTGTTGATGGCGAGTTTGAAGTCCGCACTGAACGCGCATGCGCAATATCACAGTTCCGTCTCGGAAACCGTTGCCCGCGTCAACAATGCCATCTGGGAGGAAACGCCCAGCGATAAATTCTTAACGTTGTTCTATGCCATTTTCAATCCCTTGACCCGAGCATTGACCTACACCAATGGGGGCCATAATCCCCCTTTGCTGTACCGGAGCAGCACCGGCGAGCGGAAATGGCTTGGCGTCGGTGGTATGTTGGTTGGGATATACCCGGATTCATCCTTTGAAGAGGGACACGAAACCCTCCGGACCGGAGATATTCTGGTGGTTTATACGGATGGCATCACGGAGGCAATGGATGCGCAAGAGGAGATATTTGGGGAGGAACGGTTGGTTGCGTTGGTTCGAGATAACCGTCATTTGACGGCAGAAGCGTTGGTTCAACACATTTATCAAGCGGTTCGCGATTTCGCCCAGGGCATGGAACAACATGATGATATCACCCTCCTGATCTTGAAGGTTGGCTAATCACACCAAGCCGTATCACATCATGCCTAACGCTTCGCCCGTGGCGCCTGGATTTCGCCACGACTTAACGCTTCAAACAGTTGATCATACTCTCCCCGGTCCACGGGCAGGTCAACCGTTTTCTTCTGCATCCCCGAAAGCACGATGGCGTTAATCAACTCGACT
>JAPUIP010000774.1 GCA_027296925.1 Candidatus Poribacteria bacterium
GCGGGTTGAGTCTTGAGCTATCTGCCGTTATCGAAAATGTCTGCCCAATGGCGATCTATCGTCTGGTCTGTTCGATAGGTCGCAACTGCCTGGTGCGACTCCTGACACGCTGCCATCTGTCTTTGCCTCCGTATTTCATCGCGGACGAAAAACACAGCCATTGCTTAGACAAACGGGTCTACTTGCCGACAATTGCATCGGGGCGAGTGATCTGGCATTTGGGTTACACCCCGTCCAAATCGGTCGAGGCATTTGCCGCGTCGTACGGTGAGTTTAAGCAAGCCGCCTTGGCAATCGACCCCTCCTACCAGGCTTTGGGGATCCTAACGGATGGTTTTGACAGCACTCGCAAGAGTCTAAGGCGATTGTTCCCCTTTGCTAAGTTAGCCAACTGTATGCTGCACGCGACCTTTAAGTTGCCTGCCCAAATCAAAGAGGTCGCCAAAGCCGTGCGTCAAACGCTTTGTGGGCAGTTGAGTCGAATCTTTTTCGTCCAAAACGCCCGCAAGACCCCGAACAACCGTTCGCTAGGTCAACGGTTGAGACGATTTGTCGAACAGGTAAGGCGCCTAGCAGGAGAGGAGAATGGGGGTCGGGTACGCCGATGGATACAACGGAAAAAGGCGGGATGGCACGTCTTGTTTGAAGATTCCAATATCCCCCGGACGACCACGCTGGTAGATCAGTTCCATAACGCCATGGACCGGAAGTTGTTCATGATGAAGGGGTTCCATCACTCAGACGGGAGCCAGCGGGTTTTCCTCAACGGGTTTGCGATCTTGGCGAACTTGATTCCTTACCAACGTCGGGCGATAAATGGGGGGAAGTGTGCCATCGAAGTTGAGGGCGGGAAGGTGCCGACGAAGGATTGGTTCCCCAACCTTCAGATCCTGACCAGCGGCGGGTTTCAGTGACTTTACCACTTAATTCGATGGAATGTGGGATCCACCGGAGGTGAGCGAACCGATGCTCAATGCTGGAGACGCTCTGTTTTTTGAAAACCGGACCTTTCACACCGCCGCGCCAAACTTGAGCAATCGCATCTCCAAGGTGGTGATCTACGGCTATGCCTACCGCTGGATGAAACCTGATGTCAATCTCGACGTGCCCGACGAGGTGTTGCTGGAGTCGGCGGCGCCGATTGAGCGGCAGCTTCTTGGCGGGTATAGGAATGTGGATGACAAACCGGAAGCCTTGTTGGATTGGGTCGCGTGCCATGGTATCCCGCGGAAACCGGTGCCTTGGACGGTCGAGGTGTGACCCAGCGCCGCGTCGAGACGAGAACAAGCCACCGGCAGAAACCGAGTGGGAGTCAGCCGAAGCCCGACAACCACTTGCTTTGCAACCCACTCCAATGAGGTGAGTTGATGAGCTGTCGAACCTGCAATCAACACCTCCAATTCCATTTCACCGAGAAGGTATCAATGATGTCGAAAGAACTTGCTCGATACTTACCAGAACATATCTGTCTCTATGCCTCCTTCGACAAAACGATGGCTGCCGATTTCAGTCGGGGAGATGGGGCAGCCACTTGTCATCCCGAAGTGGTTTCTCACGACCCGGCTGGTGGCCGCTATAGCGGTGCGCTGGTTTTCAACGCGAAGGCGCATGGCTAGGCGGAGGATGAGTTCTTCTACGCGGCCAAGGATAACTTTCCGTATTGCACCGAACCCTTTTCAGGGACCATCTCCTTGTGGCTCAACGGGGATGTCGAGGCCGATCTGTCCGACGCCTATCCGGTCGATCCCTTTCATATCAGTCGTCATCCGGCCGATGGTTCGTTTTACCTCGACCTGACCCGTCCCAACGACGAACGCTATGGTTGTCCGAGAAAGCTGCGGTTTGGCATTTACGGAGATAGCCCCGCGAGAGATCGCTATGTCGGCGGGCAACTCATCGTTGTGGGCGAACTGGGCTGGAAGTCCGGCGATTGGCATCACCTGGTGGCAACATGGCACAATGTGAACACCGGCAGAAACGACGGGGCTGCAGCGCTTTACATCGATGGCGTTGTACGGGGTTGGATGGCGGGGTATCTTCACCAACTGACCTGGGACGTCGAGGCGTTGCGTATCAGTCTGGGCCAGCGTTATGTTGGAAAGCTTGATGAGCTGCTGATATTGGACGTTGCACTCTCTGCAAATGAGGTCGATGCGCTTTATCGACACGCTGAGCCTGTTGGACAACTGCTATAAGCTGGGAATCATGGAACGTCCGAAAAGTAAAATGAAAGACGATCATATTGCACAAATCGCAGCGGAACTGACACTTCGAAAGCATCAGGTCAAGGCAACTCGCCAAATGCTCGAAGATGGCGCGACGGTCCCGTTTATCGCCCGGTATCGAAAGGAAGCGACCGGCGGATTAGATGAAGTGGCGATCATCGTTATCCGCGATCGTTTGGCACAACTTCAGGACTTGGACAAACGCCGCGAATCGATTCTGATATCGTTGACCGAGGGAAATCATATCACGGCGAAGTTAGAAGCAAAGGTGCTTGCCGCTGAAACGATGGCCGTGCTTGAAGACATCTATCTACCGTATCGTCCGAAGCGTCGAACGCGAGCGCTTATCGCCAAAGAAAAGGGACTTGGGCCACTGGCCAAAGCCGTCTTTGGGCAACGGGGCATTGACCCGTTGACGGTGGCGGAAACGTTCGTCAATCCCCAAAAAGGCGTTGAAAACGTTGACGACGCTTTGGCCGGTGCACGGGACATCATTGCCGAGTGGATGAACGAAGATGCTGGCATGAGGGCTACACTCCGCACCCTTTTCGCTCGAAAAGCGCGGCTAACGTCTAAGGTCATCAAAGGAAAAGAGACACAAGGCATCACGTACAAAGATTACTACGATTGGGATGAACCACTTGCCAAGGCGCTTTCGCACCGGGTTCTGGCGATTCTGCGCGGTGCGAATGAAGGGATTTTAAACGTACACATGCTCCCTGCTGATGAAGAAGCGCTTGCCATCTTAGAACGGCAATTTATCAAGACGGAGGGTTCGGCGGCAGCGCAAGTTCGGCTGGGCATCAGAGATGGCTACAAGCGACTGCTTGCGCCTTCGTTGGAAACGGAAATGCGTCAGAACGCCAAAAAACGTGCCGACGAGGCGGCGATTCAAATCTTTGCACAGAACCTGCGAGATCTACTGCTTGCCCCACCGTTGGGACAGCAATCGGTGCTTGCCATCGATCCGGGACTCCGCACGGGATGTAAGATAGTTTGCCTCGACCCACAGGGGCAGCTTTTGCACACGGACACGATCTATCCCCTTGCGCCCCACAAGCGTACGGAGGAATCCGGCGCAAAGCTGAAAACCCTTCTCGACCAATACCACATACAAGCCATCGCTGTCGGTAACGGCACCGGTGGACGTGAAGCACAAGCGTTCTGCAGGGGTCTCGGTTTTGGGCGGAGCGTGCCGATTGTGCTTGTCAATGAAAGCGGCGCATCGGTATATTCGGCTTCCCTTGCCGCTCGAGAGGAATTCCCGGATGACGATGTCACGGTGCGGGGCGCTGTTTCTATCGGCAGGCGTCTGATGGACCCGCTCGCGGAATGGGTCAAAATCGACCCGAAATCGATCGGTGTCGGACAGTACCAACACGATGTTGACCCAAAGGCGCTGAAAAGGTCGCTCGATGATGTCGTTGCCAGTTGTGTCAACGCCGTCGGTGTGGAGGTGAATACCGCAAGCAATCAACTTCTCAGCTATGTTTCTGGGCTGTCGCCACGCTTAGCAGCGAACGTCGTGGCGTACCGAAGGGAACACGGACGATTCAATTCACGGCAAGAGATGACGAAGGTTTCCGGGATGGGGCCAAAGACGTTTGAACAAGCGGCGGGCTTTTTGCGGCTTCACGGGGCCGACAATCCGCTCGATGCCTCCGCCGTTCACCCGGAACGCTACCCCGTCGTGGAAATGATGGCTCGTGACATGAACTGCA
Organism: Candidatus Poribacteria bacterium; assembly: GCA_027296925.1. Lineage (GTDB taxonomy): Bacteria > Poribacteria > WGA-4E > WGA-4E > PCPOR2b > JAPUIP01. Next base: position 3,947 of record JAPUIP010000774.1, read on the forward strand.
CGATGGCCGACCTCATTGAAGATTCGGAACGCCGTCGACAGATCCAGTTAGAGAAGTACGTCACGGAGACGGTGGGGATGCCAACGCTTTTGGACATTATCAGCGAACTGGCCAAACCGGGGCGCGATCCGCGAGAACCGTTTGACGTCTTTACCTTTACAGCGGGCATCCACGACATCACCGACCTGCGAGTCGGTATGAAGCTTCCCGGCGTCGTGACAAATGTGACTGCCTTTGGCGCCTTTATCGACATCGGTGTGCATCGTGACGGGTTGGTTCACATCAGTGAGTTATCCGATGACTACGTCCGTGACCCGCATGACGTGGTCGCCATTCATCAGAAGGTTTCGGTGACGGTCATTGGAATTGAGCGGGACCGGGAGCGGATTTCGTTGTCGATGCGGAACGAAAGGCGTGACGTTGAATCGAAACAACAAGCCACACAGCAGAAGCGACGAAAACGGTGAGCAGAGAGATGACATGACCGTTTTGGGGGTTAGAATCTTATGATTGCTGTGTTCAGAATACAAGCGAGTGAAACGGAGGAACAACGCCATGATAAAGACCTCAGACCGTGACAAGTGCGTTGCAAAGGTTCGATTCGCTGCCGAACCGGTTCATGAGATAGAGCCAGTGAACGTTGCAGCCGATGAAACGGAGTTGCAAAGATGCCGCTGCTCTACTACTGGCGCGGCGATAATTATCGTCGTGACCTTGACATGGGGGCGGGTTATCATCTGAACCAAGCAAATCCGCTCATGCACCAAATTGATTTGGGTGATAGCTTGTGGGCATTTACCAGAGCCACGGATGGGCGATACGTGCTCGCCGCTGAATTGGTTATCCGAGCGAAGACAATCAATCGGCCGAGCTTCCGATACGGTCGTTACCGCGTCTGGGGGGACCTGAATACGTCTCGATACTTCAAAGTCGAAGGAGAGCCGAGTATTGAGCAAGTCATTCGTGCGCTTTCCTGCCGCGCTAACGCGGCTGTACTTGGTCGGTCATTTCAAGGTCACGCGGCTGTCAGGTTGATAACGACCCAAGATCATCAAATTCTGCGTGAAGCCGCCAGAGATTTGTCGTTAGAACCTCGCGCTCGGATTCTGCCGGAGGAAAAGTTGGAAGCCGCGCTGTTGCTAGGCGGCAGAGAATTGGTTGAGCCATTGATTTTGGCTGAGAGTCCGGGAATTGGTCAGGCCCGGCGTGAATATCTGTATCATCAAGCCCCGAGCCGTCATCGACGCTTCGCACAGGAGCTACAGAAACTCTATCAAGGCAAATGTCAAATCTGTATCTGGAACCCCATCAAAGTGTACGGAGAGCCGCTCTGCCATGGTCATCATCTTCATTGGTTGAGTCGAGGCGGTGAGGATAGCATCGAAAATATGGTATTGATCTGCCCGAATCATCACGGGGCGATTCACAGTTGCGATGCGCCTTTTGATTATCAGGATTATGCCTTTGATTTCAGCGACCACAGGGAAGGACTACGGCTGAATCTTCATCTATGATTTCGCGTGTTGAATGTGGCGGGGAATCGGGAGTCCATTTCACCGGGAATTCAACGGAAGGTGGAGAAGATTCTCACCGAAGCCCTGCTGCAGGAAATCGGATGTGGAATCGGCAGAGATCTGTGAGCCAATCAACCGATTGATAACACGACCGATCTGACAAGAGGGAACCGCGATGTCCGTTGCGACCTGCCGAAAAGGCAAAAAACGCGTCGGGGTTTACTGTACCGCAACAAAGCGCATTCATATGTTCAGGGGACCGGGGGCAGCGGTTGAAACGCGGCGTTACTTGAACTGAAACGAGTAGAGCTTGGCGTTCTTGAAGTAGAAACGCAGCTTTATCGACTCGCCTGCCAGTGCGCTCACGTCCGAACTCCCGTTCCAGGAGACGACATGCGCCAGGCTAGACGTCGTGATTGGGTCCGCGTCGTCGAAGGTCAATCCAGGCAGTTTCTTATGGTTCGCCCTCAAAATCTCTACCCGGACCTCGCCAGGACCCGGCCCGGCGGCAATCGGCGCCATGCTCGCGTTCAGATGCAGGCGTGACCCGGAGAAACCGAACGGACGAGTCACCATCTGGCTGAAGGACGCCGGCACATTGAAGATTTGTCGCTCGCCGGGGATGTGTTGCAGTTCATCCTCAGACCGATCGGTAACAACCCAGCCCTTCCCACCATCGAGGGAGACGAACCCGTCAAGACGCGAGATCGCCAGCCCAATGCCTTCCGTGGACTTATCGCCCAGTTCCAGGGCGATTTCAGGTGACCGGCTGTTTGTGCCGATATAGTAGGTGAGTATGCGGTTTCCGTGAACGATGATATCTTGCGCATAGACGCTGCTGGAGTCGAAGTCCGCTCGGGCACCGCCTCGGGGAATGAAAGGCTCCCGATAGTTCCGCTGAAAGTGAAACCCATCCCGGCTGAAGACGACCTCCGGATGATGGGTCACGTTGGTGGTGCGAAAGATCCACAGCAGCCCCACGTAGACGCCCTCGTAGGCGATAACCGGCATGCTGTAGAACTCCGTGTCGGGGAAGTCGTTCTCGTCCGGTACGAGGATGATCTCCGGCTCGGTCCAGTGTATCATGTCTGGACTCTCGGCCCTGCCGACAAGCCGCTTGCCATAGGGCCCGCGCCAGTGGTGACTGGCCTCCATGGTGACGTAGTACGTCTGGCGTATCGGATCCCATCCTTGGAAACGGCCCGCCCAACGCCCCAACTCCTGTCCGGTGTCGATGACGGGGTTGCCTTCGTAGGGAGTCCAGTCGAGCGCATCGGGGGAATAGAAGAGGTCGTACTGCATGCCCCGCGTCTGCGTACCGCCGGTCATGCGCAGCGCCTTGTATCGCTTGCCGGCGTCTTTCTCGTGCAGGTCCTGGAAGTCCGGTGCCGTGGGTCGGTTTTCCCTTTCGGGGAGGATGTTATTGTCCGTCGAGCCCTCGAACGCGACGAGTCCCAGCGACGGTCTTTCCCAGTGGACGCCGTCGTCAGAGGTCGCCAGGCACATCACATTCCCCCGGCTCTCCGTGCCGAGTCCCGCTGGACCACCGGGAACCGGCACCCCGTTCTCAAGGCGTACAGTGGTGGTCGATGCGGTATACCACATCTTGAAGGTCTGGGCTGTCTCGTCAAAAATCACCTTAATCGGCCGCATGTAGTTGCCTTCCCAGGGACGCTCTGGCTGGAGGATGGGGTTGTCGTCCACCTTGACTGCGGGGTTCAGCCCTTGCTTTGCATTGGTCAAGCTCTCGATAAGATAATCATCGAAGAAGAGCTGCTTTCTTTTTCCAATGTCAATCATCGCCATCGGTCTTCTCCTTTACTGAACTTGGCGCAAAATGTCAGAATCTATCTTGAGGAAGGCTGGCCCGGTGCATCCAAACCGACGTCCACCAACGCACCAAACAGGTCGTCAATCCGTCGCAAATCTGCTTCGGGTAAGGTACCACTCAAGATGGAATCGATGTTGGACCGCATATGCGCCGAGCTGCTTGTGCCGAAGAGTATCACATTGGTACCGGGTTCATGACGGCAATATCGGTATGCCGCGTCGATAACGGTGTGAGCGCCGCCTGGATGAATCAGAAAACCGAGTGGATTGTCCGTCTCCGCTAGCCAGACCGGCAGTTTCCCTTCGTCTGCCAGTTGCTTCACCACCCGGTTCAGGCGGCCCGGCTGGCTGAATAACAACCGAACGGCGAACATATTCAACACACCGATCTCCTTGGCCAGCGTGTGTTTGAAAATCTTCTCACGCGCGGACTGGTGCATGAGATGGAAAGCCGGCATCACCACATCGAAGCAATCCTCCCGTACGGCTCGTTGAAGTGTCTGATGATGGGCGTCTTTGGGGGGAACTTCGGTGATACCGAGAAAGTGGAACTTGCCTTTCTCCCGTTCCCGCAGCAGGACCGGAACGACTTCCCGCACGGCATAATCATAAACCCCAGGCGGCACGCCATGCAGGTGAAACACTTCCACAGACGTCAGATCCATTGCCTGCAAAGAGGCTTCCAATTCGCGGACCACCTGTGCCGGCGGTTTTCTAGCCGTGCCATTGGCGACCGTGGTCTTGGTGGAAATCACCAATTCGTCCCGATTCCGTCCCTTCAGCGCCTTGCCAACGATGGCTTCCGTCCGGTAGTTCCGCGCGGTGTCGACGAAGTTGACGCCCAGGTCAATGGCTTGTTGGACCAGTGCAATGGATTGAGCCTCGCTCTTGCCGGTCGCTTGACCCAACTGGCTAAACCCACCGCAGCCGAGTCCGGCCACGCCCACTTGGAGTCCGGTTTTACCGAGTGTTGTGTATTGCATCGTTTTTGACGAATCCAGTGCTTGGAGAGTGTTTGAAAGGTAGCTACTTCAGCCCCAACTCAATCCACTTGGCGGTCAGCCGCTGGATGCGCGGGCGGTCACTGTCGAGAAAAGCGTCAGAAAACACCCGCCCCGGTCGGCGGTACTGTAATCGCTGAATCAAACTCAAGACACCTTGATGGTTTTCCTTCAACACGGATGTGTCCTCTGCTGTGGTGGGTTTGGGAACGAAATTGAGTGCCAGATGACGGCGACCCGTCCCACCGCTGAACGACGCATGCCACGTGTTCATGTCCAGGAAAAAGACATCTCCGGGCTGCGATTCGAGGGGAAAACACGGCACATCGGTGCCCGGGATACCAAAATTCGGGATAGGTTTGAGGTCGTCGTGCAAGGGTAAGCGATGGGAACCGGGAATCACACGCAGACACCCCGTCTCTGGTGTCAGCGCATCGAGATACAATGATACCTTCATCGGCCGATAGTCCAGCCGAGTGCCATCCGGATGCCAATCGGTATTGCCCACGTAGAGGTTCCCCTCGGAACAAAGCCAGATGAATCCGTCTCCCAGCAGGGATTCGACGGTCTTGTAAATGCGATCATCTTCGACCAGAGAAGTCAGCAAAGGGACGTTTTCGGCAATGCCATAGAGTGCCTGCCGGCTCACCCCCGGAAACGGTTGACCACCCCGGTCTTTGTCTAGCAGGTCATCGAACTTTTGGCCAATGGCGTTCATTTCATCGGGACCGAACGCCTGTCTCAGGACCAAAAAGCCAAACGTTTGGAAGTAAGCAATCTGTTCTTCTGTTATCATAATCATCCTCCGACGTCGTTAACTGTCAGACGACTTATCCGTTGTCGGCCAGCTTCTGCCGCACCAATCTTTTCTGAAACGTGAAATCCATTCTCCAATTTTGTATCCCACTGCCCCCATGGCAACCGGTGGTCGAGAACATCATACCTTCAAGCCCGTGTTCGATCTGTGCCAGATCCTTTCCGGTCCGGGTTATCCGGTAGACGTGGCGAATCTCGTGCTTTTCCTGGTCTCCGAGGACGCCCGGTTTATCGGGTGGAGGGGTACCGCTGACGATGGTATTGTGCAACGAATCTCCATCCAAACCCGTCGGGGTTTCGATACCAAGCAGTTCGAGTGTCGTCGGCATCACGTCCAGATGGGATACCGGCGTATCGACGCATTGTGGTAGACAACCGGGGGCACGCACAATCAACGGCACACGAATCGCGGGTTTGTACATCTCCATTTTCTGATACATGCGATGCTGACCGAGATGGTCGCCGTGGTCTGAAGCGAATACAACGACGGTATCATCTGTTTTTCCGGTGTTTTCGAGCGCATGCAAAACCTGTCCGATTCCCGCATCAGCGAGGTGAACCAGTCCCAAGTGCGCCGCCCAGACCTCGCGCCATTCTGAGATTGAAATTCCTTCCGCCAGTTGGGCAGCAATTCCACGCCGACGATTTGCCGGTTCGCCAGAGGCAATCTGGTTGACGTTTTCCGGAAGGTCGAGTGCATCGGGCGGAAACTGGGACGCATAGGGTTGAGGCACCCAGAGCGGCGGATGCGGCGCCCAGAGATAGACGAACAGCGCAAACGGTCGCTCCCCTGACGTCTGAAGGAAATCAACCGCCTGCTGACAGAAATAGCTGTCTTTGAAATGCTCGGCGGGGCCATTCCAGATGGCACAGTGGGTATTCGAGTAGCTGACCGGAACGTGTACACCGTTCTGATTCTCGGTGATTTCCCGTTTGAAGGTGTTGCGTTGCTCTGTCGTGGGGTTGGTTATATGTTGAGCGGCAAGATATTGATCATGTTCTGCATTCCCAATCCATTTGGCGAACTGGACACGCTCTGGTAGTGTTGGTTTGACGCGAATATGATCCACGCCAATATGCGCGACGCCATATCCTGCATCGGCGAGTATTTGATGAATAGGAACGTGGTCTCCCGCCCGCAAACCCTTCCAGTCGTTGAAGACGACCCCGTTCGTCGTGGGATACACCCCCGTTGCCAGCGCGGTTCGTGCCGGGACACAGAGCGGAGAAGTATTGTAGGCACGCGTGAAATGTACCCCCGTCTTCGCGAGCCGATTGAGATGTGGCGTGACCTCAACTCCCACCTGTACCATTCCAATGCTGTCAGCGCGTTGGTGGTCGGTCATGATAAACAGGAGATTGGGGTTACCTGCTGTCCTTTGTGTTTGTGTGTGCATAATATCCTCATCGATGCACAAGAGAAGTCACAATCGCCGGAATGATGTCTCCTTTCTTGGACACTCATACCGCCGTTACCATATCCGTTGCGATGGATGGATTGGGAACTCTTGGGATCCCAGTCATTCAAACAACCGCAGTTGCAACGGATTCTCCTCGTCCCAGTGCGACACACCAACGCCTAGCAACCTCACGCCGAACTGCTCCGCCTCCGTCTTTTGAAGGAGATCAACCGCTGTGCTGAAAATCGCTTCTTTATCGGCCGAGGCAGCGGGCAGTGTCTGACTTCGGGTTTGAATCGTCAGGTTGGGATAACGGACCTTCAGCGTGAACCTTCGCCCCCTGAGTCCTTCGGCCTGTAGGCATTGGGCAACGTCTTCGCTGAGTTGGCGCAGTTGAGCTTTCATCTTTTCTGTCGAGAAGAGATCCGTGGCAAACGTGGTCTCTCGGCTGATGGATTTTCGTTCCTCGCGGGGATGCACCGGACGGTCATCAACCCCTCGCGCGAAGTGATAAAAGTCACCACCCACTTTCCCAAACTCTCGGATCAGCCGTTCCAGTGAGATCTCTCGCAGTTGACCGATGGTTTCGATTCCCATCTCATGCAGCCGTTTCTCCGTGACCGGACCGACGCCCCAGATCTTTTGGACCGGAAGATTCTCTAGAAACACCTCGATTCCGTGGGGCTTGATGACAAACAGTCCGTCCGGCTTGTCCATGTCCGAGGCCATTTTCGCCAGAAATTTGTTGGGCGCGACACCCGCAGAAGCGGTTAACGAAAGCTCGGTGCGGATCTGCGCCTTGATCGATTTGGCGACCTCGGTTGCATACGGCATCCCGCGCTTGTTTTGCGTCACGTCGAGAAAACATTCATCCAGAGCAATCGGTTCGACGAGATCGGTGTACTTTCTGAAAATCTCCCGAATCTGCTCGGACACATGCCGGTAGTGGCTGATGCGGTTGGGCACGATGACCGCGTCCCGACAGAGGCGAACGGCGGTTTTCATCGGCATCGCGCTATGAACGCCAAACCGCCGGGCTTCGTAACTCGCCGCCGCGACCACACCCCGTTCCTCTGGCTTTCCCCCAACCAGGACCGGTTTGCCTCGAAGTTCGGGGTTATCGCGCTGCTCGACAGACGCGAAGAACGCATCCAGGTCGATGTGGATGATTTTTCGTCTGCTCTCTTCGTCCATAGATTAGTTTGATACAGGACCCTGCGCACGGAAAATCTCCAACGCCTTGTCAAAAACCTTCAAATCTGGATAATTTCCGTCGGCGGCGTCCAGCACCCCATCGACCTGCGCCGGGGTGTTGAGTCCCACAATGAGGCTGGTGACGATGGGGTGACAGAGCGCGAATTTGATGGCAAACGCCGTCCAGGAGGTCACGTCTTCGCCCAAAGCGGATTGTAGGGTCCCCAGTCGGTCATAGGCGGCATCCCAGCGTTCGTCTCCGAAGCGGTCATCTGCTGGCAACCGGCGACGGTCAACCCGCCGGTCGGTCAGTAGCCCCGCCATAAACGGTCGGATGCAGAAGAAGCCCCGTCCCTTGGCCGCCATCGGCTCAAAGAATCCCGCCATCTCCATTTCGATCGGGTTGTAGTAGGCGACCATGCCGCGGAAGTCGCCGGTTTTCATCGCTGCGGCGGCAAAGCCGGGGGCATAGGGGAACGTGGCGAGGTAGCCAACCTTCCCTTCTTCCCTCAACTTTTCAAAGACCGCCATCATCGGCTCATGGACAGCGGGGATGTTTGGGATTCGGAGTTCATCGGTGTTCGGCTGGGCTCGCTGAAGGTGCTGGATGACATCGATGTGGTCGGTGTGGAGATCCCGAAGGGCTTGCTCGACCCGGCGTCTGAATTGGGTTGCGTCGAATACGCCGCCATCGTCGAAGTCCGGCACAGGGACTTTGATGATGTGATGGAGATTGTGCCGCTGCGGGTGGTCTTTGAGAACCTGTCCCACCGCCCAGCGCGTTCCGTATTCGTAGCTGGAGTGGATGAAGTTGACGCCACGTTCAAGCGCCCGTTCCAACGCCCGCTTGCCGGTCCTGGATTGGTCATCGTCCCCAGGCGCCTTCGCGGAAAACCGCATGGGCCCGAAGCAGATTTCGGAAACATGTAAATCGGTGTGTCCAAATCGGCGGTCGTTCATCGTTTTGCCTCTCGCGTTTTGCCTCTCGGTTGATTGTCAATATGGACGCATGGGACGCCTCAAGTCCACACGCCGTTGAAGATGCCCGACGCGCAACAAGGCATGTGTCATCTCCACACCCTGAAAAAACGGATGCCAGTGACGCTTCGCGTCTCGGTTCGGTGGTCAGCGATCTGTGATGCGATAGAGCGGCTTTTCCAGAACGGTTTGAGTTTCGTAAATCGAACCACCGCGTTCCGCACGGGGTAGGGCCAGGCGAACCGGCGCCGCGACCATACGGACCTGGTTCGTGAGTTCGCCACGTAGGACATTGGCGCTTAAAGCATCCCAGTCACCTCCGCTCAATGGCCAGGCATCAATCGCGGCGTAGGCGGCGAGCAATAAACGGCGTGGCTTGCTCGAGGTGTTAGGCGCAGAGCCGTGTAGGGCGCGGACATGATGAATCGAGATGCCACCGGCTTTGACTTTTATCGCAACGGCACCATCCGGCTTAAAATTGGGGTCCGTGACCGCACCGGCGAAACGACCGTTCTGGTGATGGTCGTAGGTTTGACCTTTGTGTGAGCCGGGGATGACCATCAGGGCGCCATTTTCCACCGACATATCGTCAATGGCGACACCAACAGCCAACACATCATCGTTGGTATGGGGATAGAACGCCCAATCCTGATGCCATTCAACAGGACTGCCGAAATCGGGGTATTTCATATTCAGTTTGTTGCCCATCGAACGAACGCCGGGCCCAATCAATTGCTCGACGATGTCGAGAATGCGGTCGTCACATCGCACTTGGTCGTAGACAATATGCTGAGCTGCCGGATTTTTGATCCGACGCACACGTGGGACTTCTGGAGTATGACCGGGTTCCAGGTCAAAAACGTCGGTATGTTCAGTGACCTGGCGGGATTTTTCGACAAATTCCTCCGTCACGCGACGAAGGTCGATGATATCCTGAGCCGACAGCACATTTTCGACGCCGAGGTAGCCGGTTTCATGATAGAAGTCGATCTGTTTCTGGGTTAGCATGTGTAACTCCTTTCGCATAAAGCGCTGAGTGAGGCTTGGTTGTCATGACATTTTTTCTCAATAACCATCATTCCAAGGGGGACAGAAGGAGAAGGCATCAGACCCTCTTTTCATTGGCGTCATCCCTGCCCACGAGAATTTCCATGATGTGCTATATTAAACCCTTTGTCCTGCGCTGTCAATACCCAAATGCAACGTCGGCATCGGGGGGAGGGCTTTACACAAAAACTATCGGGAATGGAAATTTCCCACGGAAATAAGCCGTTTCACATCACTTCTTGCATTCGGATGCCTCATCCGCTTTCCACCTATTCACTTCGCACGCGTCACCCCCATCGACGAATTCTGGACTTGGATACTGAACACGAACGCTACCACCGACGACTCGAATCATGAAAAAATCCGCAACTGAAACCTCACGATTAACGTTATCTATGACGTTTTTAGTCCGATTGGAAACAACGTGATTCATAACGTTTAGGAGGCTGTGATGATTTATACAGTTGGGGGCATCAAAGGCGGCAGTGGCAAGACGACGGTCGCTACCAACTTGACGGTGTTGCTCAGTTCGAAGGCTCGAGATGTATTGCTCGTCGATGCGGACGATCAGGAGACCGCGACGGATTTTACGGCGTGGCGTAGCAATCGCACGGACGGAAACACCGGATAAAGGCGATTCAACTGTCGGATAATGCCGTTCTGACAGAGGTGCTAAAACTAGAGCCAAAATACGACGATATCGTCATTGACACGGGTAGGCGTGATACAGCATCTCAACGGGCAGCATTGACGGTTGCGAATGTGTTTCTCGTCCCATTCATTCCGCGTTCCTTTGACATCTGGACGCTTCAGAAGGTAACGACGCTCATCGGGGAAATCCGTCCGATAAATCCGGAACTGAAAATCTTTGCATTTCTGAATCGGTCAGACCCACGCGGGCGCGACAATCTCGGGGCGAGTGAACTGCTGAGTGAGAGCGATGCTTACACGTTCCTCGACGCCCCACTGGGGAATCGGAAGGCATTCTCGAATGCGGCGGCAGTGGGAATGTCGGTGACGGAAGTCAAACCGAGGGATAAAAAAGCGATAAACGAACTTCAGACCCTCTTTAATCATTGTCAATTGGCAATGAACGGGGCAGGTTGATAATCATGCGAAATATCACCTTATTTATGACATTAGTAAACACGTCACGTATAACGTTACAAAAGAGAGGAGGCAAACATGGCAATATCGACCAAACCCGTCCGAAACAAACCACGAGCGGAGAAAAACGTGCCAGATGTTGATGAAAAGGAAATTGCTGCGATTATCAACAAGGGGGGGCGTTCTGCAGCATTCGAAGATTCCGACGCGCTGGACGTATTGAAACGGGTTCAATTGAGACTTTACACCAGTCAGCTTGCGGAAATCGATACGGCGATTGCGCGACTGAAAAACAGTCGTCATCGGTTTCCCAATTTCTCACGCCATCAGTTTCTCATCGAAGCCATCAGCGAAAAATTGGAACGGGAACTTTAGCGTTCGATGCACAACGCTTGATTCCGCATCCAAGCTGTGCCGCTATTCGTTTTCTACGCACAGGTCAATCCGTCGTCAACTCGTACCATTTCCTCATGATGAGCCAAGCGGCAACGTCCCTGGCCAGTTAGCCCGTTACCGTCTCAAGATAGCGCTGCAGCGCCGCCTTACCACCACCCACTATTGGCGCTCCGTGAGCGAAGATAAGGTGGTCGAATTCAAACGTTTCACAAATCCGCATGAAGGCGTCTCGGATACCTGCCCTGATAGCCGGGGGATTATCTCCCAGCAGGGCGTCCGGAACGAAGCCAATTTCTCCGTTCCATCGAATCAGCGCGTCGCCAATCGCTAAGACGCCTTCCGCTGCCGGAATCAGCAGCGCGGTCTCTTCAGGACACAACACGCCCACTTCAACGGCCGTGACGCCCCCCGGCAACGCGTCGCCATGCTCAAAGGGGGTCACTGTCAGGCTGCCGTTTGCGAATTCATGGAGCCCGGCGCGGTGACACCAGACGGTGGCACCATACCTATCGATGTAGTGCTGGCAGTGTCGGTCATGAAGGCGGTTGGTCATGTAGATGTGGGCCGGTGCGCCATGCGGGTCAAACCAGTTGATGCCCTCATCCGGGAGCATCGGATCAATCAGTACTGGCGGTTCTAGCCTCACGTAGTAGGAGTCCACATGGTGCTTGATGTCTGGGTTGAAAGCTTGCCAATGGTAGAGTCTGGGTAGAAGTTGACGCATGATTCTATCTCCTGTAGACGGATGTGGAAGATGCCTGATCAGATTTCCGGCATGGGTGCGAGCACTTGTCCCGATGCAATCGGGGAGACTTCGCTCAACTTGTGCTGCCTGGCAGGCCCTCGCCACAGACGGAAGGGCAACTGGCGGCATTTCCCCTTCGGTTTGGGTTGGCGACATCGACATAACTATTCCCGACACGGTCTTCAGTCAGATGCCAGAACGCGTGCTCGCCCCATGGGTAAAGCCCCGTTTCGGTCTTCGTGCAATGCGTCGCAAAACGACGAAGATACTGGTCAGCGGCCTGAGTAAGTACCTGGACATAAGTTTCCGTAGCCTATTGGGGCGGATTGAGCTAAAATAGGGGAACCCAGAATTTAGCCCAACCCCTAGGGTTGATAAATGGCACATTCCATCGAATTTAGTG
>JAPUIP010000775.1 GCA_027296925.1 Candidatus Poribacteria bacterium
ACCGCCGCCGCTTCCGTCAATCGGTCGAAGTCGAGTTCAAACAGATACGCCTTCTGAGAGAGATTGTAGTTCTCCAGTACCGCTGGGTGCGCTTCGCCGAAGAGACACAACCGCTCTCCTTTCACGCGAATCTCCGCACAACGTCCGGGGTGGAAGGTGGGATGGTCTGCCCGATCGAGCGTGTAATCGGAAATCCCGCATAAATCAAGCAGCCCTTCGACTACACCTTTGATGTCGAAGAAGTCCGCCGGACGAAACGAATCGCCGTAGACGCCCGAACCCACATTACCGGCGATGATGCCAGCCAGGCGCTCCGGCTCATCGGGGAGCTCTCGGTCCGCAACCGGTAGAAAGACTTTACTGAGCTCGAAGAATTGCACATCGTTCACCTGATGATTCCGGTTGCGCTGGGCGTTTTCAAGCAAGCCGGGAAGCAGCGTTGTTCGCATGATTGAAAGCTCTTCGCTCAACGGATTGCGAATGGATACCACTTGCCGAAGCGGGTCGTCGGGGGCGAGTCGTATCCGATCCAGAATATTCGAATGGCAGAATGAATAGTTAATCGCCTCCATCATGCCACACCCCAGCAGATAAGTCTTCACGCGCTCACGCAATTCCCCCCTTGCATCGACCATTGGGGTGGGAATGTCGCCCGTCGGCAGTGTGACGGGAATGTTGTCATAACCGTAGACGCGGGCGACCTCTTCAATCAGATCCACCTCCCGTTCCACATCGGGGCGGAAGGTCGGCACCGTGACCTCGAATGCATCGGATACGCTGAAACCGAGGCGGGTCAGAATATCACGCATCGAATCCTCGGCGATGTCCGTTCCCAGAACAAAGTTGACACGCTCCGGACGCAGAGCGATCCGGATGGCTTCTCGCTTTCCGGGATAAGCGTCGATAATTCCCGCACAGACCTCGCCGCCGGCAATCTCCGCGATCAGTTGCGCCGCCCGGTTGATTGCCGGAATCACGCCTTCGGGGTCGGCGCCGCGTTCAAATCGGTGAGACGCTTCGGTGTGCATCCCCAACGCCTTCGACGTTTTGCGGATGCTGGGCGGGTGGAAGTAGGCGCTTTCGAGTAGCACATCGACCGTCTGCTCGATGATCTCCGAGTCGAATCCGCCCATCACACCAGCCAGCGCAACCGCTTTCTCCGCGTCAGCGATAACGAGCATGTCCGACGTGAGGGTGTGCGTTTCCTCATCGATTGTCTTCAGGCACTCGCCCGGCTGCGCCCGACGCACGACGATCCGGTTTTCAGCGAGTCGATGATAATCGAAAGCGTGCAGCGGATGGCCGTATTCCATTAAGACGAAGTTGGTAATATCGACGACATTGTTGATCGCGCCGACGCCGATGGCTTCAAGCCGACGTTGTAGGCAGGTTGGAGAAGACGCGATTTTGACGCCTCGAATGACTCGCGCCGCGTAACGAGGGCAGAGATCTGGCGCTTCGATGGTTACGCTCGTGAGCGCGCGAATATCCGTTGTTCCCTCCTGCACATCGACCTGTGGTAAGTTTAGCGGATTTCCCGTGCTGACACGAATCTCTCTGGCAACGCCGATCATGCTGAGGCAATCCGGGCGATTCGGCGTGACCTCAAGTTCCAGCACCGCGTCGTCCAGTCCGAGCGCTTCGACAAGTGGCATGCCAATCTGCAGATCGCCGGGGAGCTCCATCAAGCCTGAAGTTTCGTCAGAGATCGCCAACTCCTTTTCCGAGCAGAGCATCCCCTGCGAAGTCTCGCCGCGAAGTTTCGCCGCCTTGATTGTCATCCCGTTGGGTAACTGTGCGCCAACGCACGCCACCGGCGCAATCAATCCCTCACGTGCGTTCGGCGCCCCGCAGACAATCTGTAGGTCGTTCCCCTCACCAACATCAACATCACATAGAACGAGTTTGTCCGCTTTCGGGTGCCGCCTTACGGCGTTAATCCTGCCAACGACCACCCCATCCAGTCCCTTTCCGAGCTGTCTCATCGCTTCCGTTTCGATACCGAGCATCATCAACCGATCCGATAGCGCTTGGGGAGATAGATCGAAATCGACATATTTTTTTAACCATTTCATGCTGACATTCATACTTTAATGTCCTCTGTTCTCTCGACCGAAATCCAATATGCTTGAACCTTTTTCTGTTTGTCTGTGATACTAAACTTTCAGCGCTCCGCTTAAAGAAATCCAAACCACTGCTTAATCGAATTCTGTAACCGTTGAGAGTCTGAGGGCTCAAGGCTACCCAGAATTTTCACGATCAGTTTCTGATCGATGGTGTAGATTCCACGCTTCACTGCGGTCGGCACGTTTAAACCAGCTTTCTTCCAGAATTTCAACGGAAACTCGCCGGGCAATAGATCTCTAATTCTACTCGTCAGCGGAACAATGAAATGATCGCTGGAAATGGACGGCGGGCTCACGATGACCGCCGGTCACACTTTGGAAGCGGATAAATCGGAAAAAGGATACCGCACCAGAATCACATCATCTTTCAAGTAATTCCTCATAAACGTCGTCCTCGGGGTTGTCCCAAATTTTCTCTAGCGAAGATTGACTGGCTGCGATCCAGAAATCGTCCCTATCATCCTGTAGCACCGTAACGAGTACTTTTGTGCCTTCAGGGAGATCCACTTGTTCCAAAAGTTTAATTGCACCGTCTCGAACCACTGCCTGGTGTGTACGTAACATTTTTGACACCGCCTTTGAGAAGAGCTGGATAACCTTTTCAAGGTTTATCCTTCCTAAAACTGTTGCGCAAATCGCATATCATTTTCAAATATCAGCCGCAGATCCGTGATGCCGAACCGTAGCATCGCAATGCGATCCACGCCCATGCCAAACGCAAAACCGGTAATCTGTTCCGGATCGTAGTTGACGTAGCGGAAGACGTTTGGATGCACCGAGCCCGCTCCCAAGATCTCCAGCCATCCTGTCCTTGAACAGGTCCGACACCCTTTGCCGCCGCAAACGGTACAAGAAATATCAATCTCGGCACTCGGCTCTGTGAACGGGAAGAAGCCGGGACGGAATCGCACGCGCGTCATTTCCCCGAACATCTGTCTTGCGAAGGAATATAGGACCCCTTTCAATTCACTGAAGGTCACCTGATGATCGACCAGCAAGCCTTCCACCTGGTGGAACATCGGCGTGTGGGAGATGTCGTAATCGAGCCGATAGACCTTTCCCGGCACAATGATTCGGACGGGCGGTTTCTGTTTCTCCATGACGCGCACCTGCACCGGTGAGGTATGCGTTCGCAACACGAGCTCATTCGCGATGTAGAAAGTATCGTGGAGATCGCGCGCGGGGTGCTCTGCCGGCGTATTCAGCGCGTCGAAGTTGTAATATTCATGCTCAATTTCGGGTCCTTCAGCAACTTGAAAGCCCATACCCCGGAAGATCTCCTGGATGCGATCAAAGGTCTGCGTGATGGGATGTTTTTTCCCAATTCGCGGTCGTCGACCGGGGAGGGTGATATCGACGGCCTCGGCGGCGAGTTGCTGTTCCCGCGCCCGCTGATTCAGCGTTTCTGTGACCCGATCAAAAGCCGCTGTGATATTCGTTCGAACCTCATTCGCCAGTTTGCCGACGATCGGGCGTTCCTCCTTGGAGAGCTTGCGCATCCCCCGCATTACCGTTGTCAATTGTCCTTTGCGTCCGAAATATTTGATTCGTAGCGATTCAAGTTCGCGCAAATCGTTCACGACTTTCAGTTCCGTCAGTGCCTCAGTTTCGATCTGTTCCAGTTCTGCTTGCATGTGCCCTCCAACGATGTTTGGGCCAAAAAAAAGCCTGCGACTTCGCCCACTAGGGACGAAAGTGACAGGCATCAAAAGCTTCCGCGGTACCACCCTAATTGACAGATTCAGAAAATCTGCCCACTTCATTGTTCATTTCAATAACGGCGAAATTCCCGGCACAGGCCTACTTGCCGATAACGGCGTTCAACCTCGCGGCTCCAGGATGAAATTCAGCGGTTGATTCCAAAGATGCGCTTTCAGCCGGTGACGCTTCCTCTCTGCTTGGAAGGCTCCAACCGCTTACTTTGTCCCTTCACAGCCTTTAGACAAATTCAATTCTTCAGCTTTTCGCAAGTTCCGCGATCTGTGCAAATCCTGTTTCATCGTGGACCGCTATGTCTGCGAGAACCTTGCGATTCAGTTCAATTCCTGCTTTTTTCAGTCCGTGCATAAAACGACTGTAAGATAATCCATGCGCTCTAGCAGCAGCATTGATACGAGCAATCCACAATCCTCTGAATTCTCGTTTGCGCGTGCGTCGATGGGCATAGGCATAATTCCAGCCTTTTTCGACCGCCTCAACGGCAGAACGCCTCAAATTGTTACGTCCACCGCGATAGCCTTTCGAATGCTTCAGGATTCTTTTTCGACGTTTCCGACGGACACTCCCTGTTTTAACTTTTGCCATGATTGACTCCTAAGAAACAACGTTCATTCTAATTGGGAAGCAGGCGACGCAACCTTTTCACATTTGTTTTGTCCACAAGAGTACTTTTCCTGAGAGTCCGTTTGCGCTTTGTTGACTTTGAGAGAAACAAGTGATTCGCATAAGCTCTGTGTCTGCGAATCTTCCCTTTCCCCGTATACTTGAAACGTTTGGCAGCCCCCTTATGACTCTTCATCTTGGGCATCGTGACTGTAACTCCTCTACTTATCCGACTTCGGTGTTAAGATCATAAACATCAGTCGACTCTCCATCCGCGGTGCAAGCTCAATTTCACCGACATCAGCAACATCTGTGGCAAGCCTTTGCAGCATTTCCTTGCCAAGGTTTGTGTGTAACATTTCACGACCTCTAAATCGAATTGTTGCTCTGACTTTCCAACCATTCGATAGGAAATCATGGACGTGACGCATTTTGAACTGATAATCGTGATCAGCGGTATCCGATCTAAACTGAATTTCTTTCAGAACAACCTTGGTTTGCTTTTTCTTGGCCACTTTTGCCTGTTTGCTTTTCTCATACTGGAACTTACCGTAATCCATAATTTTGCAAACCGGCGGGTCTGCATTGGGAGAAACTTCTACCAAATCGAGCCCTTCCTCCCGAGCCCGGCCCAATGCTTCGGGGACTGACATCGCCCCCAACTGTTGATTGTCCGAACTGATGACCAAAACTTGCCTTGCTCGGATTCGCTGATTCACCCGGTTTTGTTGCTGTTGCGCTCTTCGATGGGAACGGCGGCCTCTACTCTGAATCTTTTACACCCCCATGTCTAAATATCAATGAAAATTAAGGACATCAGAAATCCTTAATCATATCCAGTTGCTTTCGTTTGTTAACCGTAACCTCGATAAAATAGTAGGTTATTTTAGCATATCCGCATCTGCGAATGCAAGAGAAAATCTCTGCTCTAGACGGGAGTCTCCCCGATTCTGTTAGGCAGAATCAGCCTGTCGTTTTGAGTTGAGCAAGCGCTCACCGATTAAACTGAAACTGTCCGCCATTCCACTCGTTTTGTAAGTGTTTTCCGTGCCGGAATCAGCGAATCGAGGTAAAAGCAGGAGGTCGAAAACACCAATGACAGATAACGAACTCGTTGTTGAGTTACTTGAACGACACGACATACATTTCGTCTTTGGTGCGCCCGACAATCAGAATATGAGCATTTCTCATGCGCTCAGCCGCTCCCCAAAAATCCGTTACCTTCAGGCAAAGTCGGGGCAGGCCGCCGGGCTGATGGCAGATGGCTACGCGCGCGCAACCGGCAAAGTCGGTGTCAGCATCGCGACAACAGGACAGGCGGCAGCCGGCATGGTCACCGCCATTGCGACGGCGTTTACTGACAATGTTCCATTACTGTTCATTACCATACAGGCGCCGTCAAGCGAGCCTACCACCAACTCAAATCATAGAGAATGGCAAGCGTATTGTGAGGATGTGGATAAGCTGAGTCTGTTCAAACCGATTACAACATGGAACACGCGTATCAAAAATTCAGACGAAATCTCGAAGACAGTTGCTCGCGCATTCGGGATGATGGCAAAAGGTAGACCCGGCCCAGTCCACCTTGAAATCCCCGCTGATATTTTGGAGTCTGACTTTGATGCTGCGTTCCCACGATCTTTTCTTCACGCCTGCGATCTACAGACAGCAGGATATGCACTCCCGGCGGGACTGGGCGCAAAGGCTGCATATCCGGGGCGACCGGTTGTCGCCGTAACAGACACCGTAGGGCTTTTAATCTCAGGACAGGAACTCCTAACCGCAGCAGATAAGGGGCTTAATATTCTGACGATTGTTGTCAGAGATCAGCCTTCAAGCGAGAAGCCGGATTTCGTGCAGTTTGCCGAATCGTTGGGAATATCCGGATTTCGTGTCGATGGACTCGATGAGTTGGAAACCGTGTTGAAATCTGCACAAGCCCAAAACCGGCCGACTGTTATTGAGGTCCGTCTTTCGTAAAAGGTTTAGCCATTACCGCTTTTCATATTCAAAAGGAAACGTGACCGGTTGCCCATCGTTCGACCAAGATCGCGACATCGCGACATCGATCTCCCGATCCTTGCGACCGTTGTAAGCCCCATATTCCGGCTCGGTATGGTTACGCACGGCATTGGCAATACTCATCAACTCTGACGCCACGGGGATCTCCCCATCACTGAGTGGGTAATTTTGTAGCGGGTTCTCCCATATAACTTGGGGGCTGGTATCAGCAATGAGGGCCGCCAGCGTTTCAAACCCACCAACACTGTTTGTCTTGCGTGTGATTGTAATTGGACGTTGTCCGTCAGCGCTATCATTCAAAATGACGGCTTGATCTCGGAAACACATGCCGCACTCGGCGTAGAATTTGGTGCCGTTGAAGCCTCGAAGCGGCGAACCGTAGGACAGGCTGCTGAAGTTAAAAACCCCGGTCGCGCCATCTGCAAATTCGATGACACCGTGCTGCCAGTCCTCTGTGTTATGTGCTGGCTGGCCGTTGCGCCAGACGTGCTCCTGTACCTTGTAACCCTTGCGGAAGCCGAACACACGGACCGGTTCATTGTCAAAGCCGACGTAGCTCCGAATCAGACCAACCCCGTGATAACCGTGCCCACGAAATTCGTTGTAGGCAACGTTGACCCGTCCAAAGACGCCCGAACGGATCATCTCTCGCTTGATCCGTTCCGATGGCACGCGATAGTAGTTTTCATTGACTTCGAGCTTTATGCCGTGCTGACTCGCGGATTCGATCATCCGGTCCGCCCATCCGAGGTCGGTATCGATTGGTGTCTCCGTGCAGTAGCTGACACCATGCTCCGAGCACAGCAACCCCACGATGTGGTTATTGCTCGGCGTGATCACGATCGCACATATGTCTGGTCTAGCTGTCTCCAGCATCTTTGCTGTATTCGTGTATGCCGGCGCCTCGTACTTCTCGCCCTGTGCCTTAACGGCCTCTTCCTGCGGATCGCAGACCGCAACCAGTTGGAGATCCGCCTTAAGCTTGGATATAATCGGAAGATAGATGCTTGTTCCCCGATTTCCTGTCCCAATTAACGCGATTTTCACCTTGTCCACTTTTTCCCTCCTGTGATGCCTGTGTTCCGCTTTCACGAGGAGACCTTTTTGAAAGTCTCATCCGCTTCACTAAATTCAGTGTATCATACCATATACTCCAGGTCAAACATATAAAAACACGGGAAGTTGGAGTTTTTCAGAAACTGTTCCTGAAAATTGGCGCACAATTTGCTTTTCAGATCAAGAGGGCAGCAAGTTGAAGATCTGAATCAATGCTCAACTCCAGTGTAGTCGCCATATTAGAGAGTTAGCCATTTGAAGCCTACTTGAGTAACTCACGATTCATCTGTCTGATTTTTGAGATATCGTCTGAATTCTCTTACGCTGTGTAACAACATGTAGTTACTGTATGAATTTCAGCAACATTTTACCCTGACTTTTGGCATGGCTTCCCCACCACTGATGCTGGCACTTTCTTCTTGTATTTTCTTCCCAGTCTGTTGTATAATCAGATTATTGTGGGGTTAGAATTTCAGACATACAGAGAATTCACGATATCTTCGGAGAGCATCATATGGTGCTGTATCCAGTGGAGTCCCTAATAATGAGAAGCGATCTATCGAGACGAGGTATGTGGTTATCATTCTTGCTTTTATATCTTATAGTCGCCTGCGGAGATTCGCATTATGAAAAGGGGCAAATCTATCTCCGTGAAAGGCGATTGGGTCAAGCGGAGCAGGAATTTCAGGCAGCCATTGCGAAGAACCCACAAGAGGCAAGGCCATATACCGGTCTGGGTCGAGTGTACATCGCGAGAAAGAAGTACGAGAAAGCACTAGAGTATTTGGAGAAGGCCCTTGAGCATAATCCCACCTCTGTTGGTGCCCACAACGAAATTGCTAAGATTTACCTGACTCGGGGACAGCTAGATTTCGCAATTCAGACGTGCGAGAAAGCCCTGTCTACAACCCCAAATACGTCTACCTATAGGCTGCTTGGCTCATCCTACCTTCAAAAAAGAGAATTTCCAAAAGCAGAGGAGGCGTTTAAGAATGCCCTCCAAAACAAGCCTGCCGACACCGAGGCAAATATTCAGCTTGCAGATCTATATGTAAATACAGATCGAGCGAGCTTAGCCGAACAACAATACCGTACGCTTTTGGCAGCTAAACCCGACAATAGGCGAGCGCATTTCAAACTCGCGCAGTTCTACGTCAACCGGTCCGAATTGGATAAAGCGGAAACAGAATACCGTGTTATTCAGGAGATGTATCCAAAGGATTCGCAAGCACTTTTAGCTCTAGGCAGATTATATACCGTCGGTGAAAAATATACCCAGGCAATTACAACCTATGAATCCGCGGCGCCTCTTGCACGCGGCCCCCAACAGCAGATGCAGACCTACACAAATCTCATCCCCTTATACAATCAGGAAAGTCAATTCTCTCAAGCAATTGAGACATGCGATAAGTTGACAAGGCTGCTTCCTCGCGAGACGCTAGAGAACCCCGACGACGAGCGCAAACTTCGTAACCTGCGCGAATTCATCCATCTTCATCAGGGCAGAGCCTATTTTGGTCTGGGGGATTATTTAAATGCGGCAGGGGAGTTGCAACGGTTGATCGGTCTTAATCCCAATGTAGCACAGTACCATTACCGATTGGGGCTCGCTCACACAGAGAGCAAAAACTACCGGCAGGCAGTCAGTTCATACCAGCAAGTGCTCGCGCTCAATCCTCGACTCACAAATGCTCACCTCAAGCTTGCAAGCGCTTATCTTGCGTTGAGAGAACCTGAATACGCCATCCAGGAGTGTAATCAGGCACTCTCAGCATCCACCCTAAATACTGAGCAGCAAGCAGACGCATATTATCTTTCTGGTGTCGCCTATATGGCACTGGGGGACTATAAGAAGTCGCAGAACCAACTGCAGGAAGCCTTAAAACTGCATCCCGATGCGACTGAAACATACATGGCAATCGGAAACTTATATCGTCTGCAGGAACAGTTCGCCGATGCGATACGCTATTACGAGATGGCAATTGAGCGCGCTCCAAAGTCAGCAGGTGGTTATCAAGGACTAGCTGATGTATACGCGCTGATGGGAGATACCAATAAAACGATTGAAGCCTATAATCAGGCCATCGCATTAAATCCAAATTCTTCCAGCGCTCACAACAGTTTAGCGTGGTATTATGCACAACAGGGAACGAATCTGGATCAGGCTTTAGAACTGGCGAATAAAGCGGTGACAATGGCACCGAAGTCTGCCATCTTCCAAGATACCCTGGGGTGGGTCTACTACAAAAAAGGGATGCTTCAAGAGGCCATTGAAGCATTGAGATCCGCTTCGTTAGATGCACCGAATAATCCCCAAATCGAGTACCATTTGGGCTTGGCTTACTATGACGCCGGCGATCTCGATAAAGCTTACCAGAAGCTGAAATCGGCGCACGATACAAAAATAGCCTTTCCCGGTAAAGATGAGGCGAAACAGATTCTTCAGGAAATTGAAATCCAGCGCTCAATTGAGTAACCGACACCCGCATGCTAAGTGTCACAGATAGGAATAGCTGATGCAAATGAGATTTCGAGTAATATTGGCGATAGTTCTGATAGAAACTACCTTGTGGGTCTACGACGGCAATTTTCGTATTTTTGCTGCGGAAGGTGATGAATACACGATCGGTATTGAAGATGTACTTAGCGTTTCCATACTTGAGCAGCCAGATCTTAACAGCACGGCAACCGTGGGACCGGATGGCACAATCGTCCTAAAGCCACCTATCGGTGCACTTCGTGTAGACGGATTTACACGTGCCCAGCTTGAGGCAGCGGTGCGCGAAAGATTATCGCGATACATCAAAGGCGACTTGAACGTGACTGTACAAGTCACTCAGTACAACAGTCGCAAGGTTTCCATCTTTGGCGATGGTATCCGTTCCCCAGGTAGCTTTTCCTTTGCAAAGATCCCATCATTTCTAGAGATTCTCGCAAAGGCAAGTGGATTAACCCCCAACGCGGATCGCGCACGTATCAGAATCCTCCCGGCAGATGGGCCAACGCAGGTCATCAATTTAGAACAGCTACTCCAAGAAACCCGTCCTTCTTGGCCGACGCTTGCGCCCGGCGATACAATTTTTATCCCGGCCAAGCCACCTGTGACGCAGGAGTCCCCGCCGGCTTTGCAGCAACCGGCGGTAGAAACCCCTGACACCCTGGGGGCTCCACAGAAGGCGGGTGAGGTTATTATCTATGTACTTGGACAGGTCAGTCAACAAGGGAGCTTTACGTTTGAAACGCCTCCTTCACTGCTGAGTGTGCTTACGCAAGCTATCCCTACCCAGCCGGGACTTCTGAAGCAGATCAAAGTGACTCGGGCAAATGGAACAAGCCTGACGGTAGACATGACAAAATATATCGAAACCGGGGATGCCGCTTTATTGCCCCGGCTTCAGTCGGGCGATCTGGTCTATGTGCCGATGGCGGGGATATCGCGGGAGCAGAGCGTTGCCCTGTTTGGAGCCGTTGGTTTACCAGGAAGCTACCCCATTGATCAGCCAACCAATCTGATGGACGTTCTGGCTAAAGCGGGCGGATTGACGGCAAACGCAGACTCCAAAAAGATTCAGGTTACTAGGGAAACACCTGACTTTATCCAAACGAAAATTGTGGACTTACGGGACGCCTCATTTGAAGTTTGGCCGGGCGATAGAGTATTGGTCCCTCCCCAATCACAAGGGGTTGTCCAGACGGCTCTTGGTGCCCTCAGAGATGTACTGCTTATCATCCGCGTATCCAGTGTAGTTTTCTGAAACGCGATGTGTCGTGTGTCAAAGACAATTCCTGGATTCAGGTCATTTCTGTGAATGAACGCGATAGGACTAGATAATGCGAACGATTGATTGGACGACTCTAACATTTAGAGATTATAAGCATCTACTAATACGTCGAAAATGGTTTATTATTGTACCCTTCCTGTTTGTAACGGTAATTGCTGTGGTGATTGCCCAAACCACCACACCGGTGTATCGGACAGGGACCATGCTCATTGCTGAACAAATCGAAAGTGGCCGGATGTTGGATAGTCTTTTGGGCTCAGCCACTCCCGGGCAAGAGACTTTCGCACTCGTTAAGCAGCGGCTCCTC
>JAPUIP010000776.1 GCA_027296925.1 Candidatus Poribacteria bacterium
CTCCCCCCATCCACCGGGGCATACCAAAAACCCCCCCCCCCTCGCTCTGGTGTGGGGGGGGGGGGCCGACACTTCCGCCGCGATGCTCTAGGCCGCACGTTGCTGCGTTTTCAGATGCCAGATGTGTATGATTGGACTTGCGATGAAAATGGAAGAATACGTTCCGACGATAACACCAACAATGAGTGCAAGTGCGAACGTGTTGATTTCCGAACCGGAACCCGTCAGAACGAAAATGGTCAGAACGACAAAGAAAGTCGTCAGGGAAGTAATCACGGTACGACTCAGGGATTGATTGATGCTTTTATTGATAATCTCAGCGTAGCTTACGCCTTTGAGGAAATTGGCGTTTTCGCGGATGCGATCAAACACAACGATGGTGTCGTTGAGGGAGTAACCGATAATTGTCAGAAACGCAGCCACTGTCGGTAAGTTAATCTCTTTTTCAAACACCGAAAAAACCCCTAGCGTAATCAGCACATCGTGAATGAGCGCCACAATGGCGCCGATGGCAAACCGAAATTCAAACCGCCAGGAGATATAGAGAAGCAAGATCACGATCGACCAGAGCACTGACCACAAAGCCGCCCACTTGAGATCTTTGCCAACACTCGGTCCGACCCCATTCACACTGACTCCACCGGACACGGCGTGCCAGCCTGCGTCGCCTTCCAGCAGCGCGTCGGACAGAATTCGACCGACACTTCTTTGGCTTTCAAACGTCTTGCTGTAGCCGATGTCAACCGATGCTTCCTGTCTCGCGGCATCCACTTGAATTTTAATGCGGTCATAGCCGAGTTGTGTGAGTTTAGACTTGAGTTCCCCCTCGGTGACAACGCGGTTAAATTTGGCGTGGATTTTTACGCCGCCACGAAAATCAATCCCGAAATTCGGTCCCTGATGAAGCGTCAACGAAACTAAACCAATAATAATAAGAACAGCGGATAAGAGGAATCCTGTCCGCCTTTTCGTAAGAAAATCGATGTGAGTATTTTTGATTAATTCCAACCGTCATCTCCCTTGTGCCAGGTCTCAGAGCGCCGCCGAAGCCCGCACCTAAATGCTTAAGGTTTTAACGTTGCGATTGCCGAGAAGCCAGCCGTAGATTTCCCGCGTGACAATAATTGCAGTAAACATACTGGCAACGATGCCAATTCCCAGCGTGACAGCAAATCCTCTGATCGGCCCCGTTCCAAAATGATAGAGCACCAACGCCACAGTGAGCGTCGTTACATTCGCATCAAGAATTGTCCAAAACGCCTTCTGGTAGCCGGTAATAATCGAGGACCATACGGTTTTGCCCGTGCGTAATTCTTCACGAATGCGTTCGAAAATGAGGACATTTGCATCAACTGCCATACCGATGGTTAAAATAAGCGCTGCGAGCCCGGGTAGCGTCAAAGCCGCGCCAAACCCCGCAAGCGCGCCCAAAATGATGAGCATATTGAAAACCAATGCGATGACTGCAATAAGCCCGGAGAGCTTGTAATAAATCGCCATGAAAATCAGAACGCTTCCCATGCCGATAAGCGCTGCGAGAATGCCGTCGTCAATGGCTTCTTGACCGAGCGTTGGTCCAACGGTACGTTCCTCCGCGATTTTCACACCAACAGGGAACGCGCCGGCCTTGAGGATATTCGCCAGGTAATTGGCTTCGTCAAAACTGAAATTCCCTTCAATCTGTGCACTGCCGACGATTTTACTCCGAATGACGGGGGCGGATTGAACCTTCCCATCCAGCAGAATGGCTAAATGCTCGCCGATGTGATCTCCGGTAACTTCAGCGAATTTCCGACGCCCCGGCGAGTCAAAACTCATTGACACCACAATCTCAAAGCTCGTATTGCCCTGCGAAGGACGAGCGTCCGTGATTCGATCGCCCGTCAGGAGAACGGGGCTCTGCAGAACATACCATTCCCCACTTTCAAAGTGGTATCGGATTTCTGCGCCGTCGGGAATATTGTCGGGTGGCGGGGTGTTAGCAGAACCCACCCACGCGCTTCCACCGGTCGGCCCTTTTTCAACCAGCTTGAATTCCAATCGCCCCATCGTTTTGACGATCTGGAGTGGCTTTGAAGAATCCTTTGCGCCGGGCAATTCGACAATAATTCGGGGTCGGTTCGCTTCCGGACGAATCGACGGTTCAGCGACACCAAACGCATCGATCCGGTTGCGCAAGACCACCAGGACCTGATCAATCGCCTGCTCACCGTACCGCTTCAGTCCGGATTCATCCAAGCTAATTCGATAAGTCACCTCGGTATCCGTGCGATCAACTTCCCGGGGATTATCAAAGAACTCCAATTCTTGAAGATTTTCCTGTGCCTTCTTCAGGTATTCCGCCCGCTCATTTGGATCCGAAAGCCGTTTCGGTACACCCACAATCACGTCCAACGCATTTTTCTCTAATACAATTGTTGCCTCTCTACAGTGAACCTTATCCGCCTGTAATCGTTCAGGAATCGAGGCAGCGCGTTCCTTCAGCAGCTCGATTTTCGACTTTTCGAGATCGACTTCGAGGACGAGATGAACGCCCCCTTTCAGGTCCAGACCGAGTTTCAATCGGGTATCCGGTATCAGCCGACGCACAATCATCGGGATACTGCCGTACAGACTCAGGTTCGCAAGAATCGTTTCGAGTTCGGTTTTGCTCTTCTGTGGGGTGAACTTGACGAGAAAATCGCGTTCCTCCGTCGTGTCAAATTCATAATCTTTTCCGGCTTCAAATCCATTGTCGTCCAATTTCCTCCCCAAGACCTCTTCGAGTTGCGTTGTTGCATCCTTAAAGTTGATTCCTTCCGGATATTGGACCCCTTGCAGATTTACCTTTATCGAGCTATCGTCGGTTGCTTCAAATTTGGGGAGTTCCTCTTGAATCCACAAGGGCAGGTTGCCGTACAGGGGATTGTAAAAGCGATCCGGTGTGGGAATCAGGTATAACACTGAAAACACCAGGACCGTGATGATTAAAACGAGCTTCCATACACTAATTCTGTACATCAGTTGCTCCTAAAAATAAATGGTGCGCCTGAGAGGATTCGAACCCCCGACACGAGGCTTAGGAAGCCTCTGCTCTATCCCCTGAGCTACAGGCGCATCTCTGCCTACAACAGCGAGGGTATAGTATAGCATATCAAGGGTTAAAATTCAATTAGAGAAAAAACATCGTAGTCTGAAAATTTCTCACGCCCCTTGAGCTCGGTGAGTTCAATCAGCACGGCAATTCCGACGACTTCACTGCCAAGCTTCTCGACGAGATTAATGGAAGCCGCAATGGTACCACCGGTCGCAATGACATCATCGCTGATAAGTACACGGCTCCCCGTCGGAAAAGCATCTTGGTGAATCGCCAGCGTATCGGTGCCGTACTCAAGGTCATAACTGGCTTCATGTGTATGATGAGGAAGCTTTCCGCTTTTACGGACGGGAACGAAGCCGACGTCCAACTGATAGGCGAGTGCACCCCCGAAAATAAATCCACGGGCATCAATACCCACAATCATGTCGACACCTTTCGGTCTGTAGTGTGCCGCCATTGCATCAATCGCACCGCGGAAAGCTCGTTGATCTTTGAGTAGCGGGGTAATATCCTTGAAGACAATTCCGGGGGTCGGAAAGTCGGGAATGTCTCGAATAAATTTAGTAAAATCCGTCATACCTTCACTCCAAATCTGTTCAATCGGCGGGTGTCTCATAACCATCATGAGAATTGCCACTATCTATTGTCCTGTCAAAACGAGATTAGTATACCAAAAATCACTGTGCAAGATCAATAACAAATCTACAACATTTAGGGGCATTTCATTGTCAGAACGGATGGCCTTCCCAAACACTCTTCGCCCCCAATGTCAGCCACGAATTAAATAGCCCTATGAGGCATTACAAGGATGACTTGGGTTCATGCGTTCACACCCTTGTGTGCAGAAAATTTCTCCCAGCGAATGATCAGTAAAATGCCATAATAAGCGGGACATAAACGACATTATATTGTAAAATATCATATCGACCAACACACATTTTCCGATCTTCTCTTTTTCATGATGCAAACGCAAAAATACCATGATACTTTGTCGCTGATACATTGTTGGCAGCCCTATTACGCGCTCTTCAAACTGATGCTCAGGCGAATGCTTTGGAGTCGGCGAACGATCCTGGCGCTGCTGATAAGTATGGGTCCAGTGGGAATCTCAATCGTCTTCCGCTTTGTAAGTCACAGTCCGAGAGACACTTCCCAGTTCATACCGATGTTAACGCTCATTTATATGATGCTCGTTATCGTGCTGATTGCGCTATTTTACGGCACGGCGATCATCGCCGACGAGGTCGATGGCAGAACCGTGACCTACCTCTTCATGCGCCCGCTACGCAAAGCCCGCATCCTGCTGAGTAAGTTCTTGGCCTACTGGGTGGGCTCAATCGCCCTCGTCGCCCCGTCACATCTCATTTCAACGCTCATTATATCAACGGACCCCAAGATGCGTGAGAGTCTGTTATTTCAGATTGGGCTGAGCTGCAAATACATCGGCGTGATCAGCCTGGGACTGCTGGTTTATGGCGCAATATTTAGCACCTTCGGCGTGCGATTCAAGCATCCTGTGCTTTGGGGATCCATTGTTGCATTCGGTTGGGAAAAGATACTCCTCGTCGTGCCAGGCAATATCAAGAAATTCTCCGCTGTCCACTACCTGCTTTCCATTTATCCGCGTTATAAGTTGCCCGCTCACCCAATCAAAGAGATGCTCGGGGAGTACCCACCGGAGCCCTGGCTGGGGTTCGTTATGCTTGTTGTGATTACTGTACTATTTCTTTATCTCTCGATATGGATGTTTCAACGCCGCGAGTATCATATCGATTGACGAACTGATTACCCTCACCTCTCACGCTTCACGGTAGGAGGCCATTCAAATGATTCGCGTTATTAAGCCGGAAGGTTTTGGCAATATTCAGCTAGAAGATGCACCAATTCCTGAGATCAATAGTCATCAAGTTCTGGTGCGGACGCACGCCACACTGATTAGTCGGGGTTCTGAACTGTTTCGCCGCTATATCCGAGAGGAGGCGATTGCCCAATCGATGATGGGGTATTCCCTTACCGGCACAGTCGATAAGCTTGGAAAAGATGTCACGGAGTATCAACTCGGGGCGCGCGTGATGGCTGTCGCGCCACACGCCGAATATGCCGTCGGGGAAGTTGCCGGGGAGAATGGACGGGTCGTTCCGCTCACGGATGACATCTCCTTCGAGGAAGGGACGTTTCTGCCGCTTGCAACGAGCTCTGTTGCCTGGGCGGACTCATCCGGAGTACAAAAGGGGGATACGGTTGTTATTCTTGGGCAAGGCTTAGTAGGAAGCTTGATGATGCAGATTTTACGCGGACATGAACCGGATCGGATTATTACGGTTGATGGGCTTCCGTTGCGCTGTCAGCTCTCTGATGAGTTGGGGGCCGATGTTGTGATTAATGCTTCAGACGAAGACCCCGTCGAGGCGGTGCGCCGCTTAACGGACGGCAAAGGCGCAGACCTAGTGATTGACTGCGTTGGTGGGCATGCAGGCGTCAAGTCATTTGAACAGGCGCAAGACATGGTTCGCCCCAGGGGGACAATCCAACTGATCGCGTTGTACCAACAAGCCCCGCTGCCGCTGTATTCATCGAAGATTATGGGCCGGCGGCTTGTGGCGGGCATTCTGATCGATGAGCCGCGCTCTCAAACGGCTTTGCGGGCGTTGGGAAAGATTCGTTCCGGAGAGATCCAAGTGAGCCGGATGATTACCCACCGCTTTCCCTACACACAGGCAAAGGAGGCTTTCGATCTGTTGTGGAATACGCCGGGTGAGGCGCTGGGCGTCTTGTTGATTTGGCAGTAATTGCCAAGTGGAAGGAGTGTGTTGCGATAGGGTCATTAATTGTCCGGGAAAACCAGTGATGTCGGTTTTCAGTGACGTTTGGATCAGCCGTGGATCCCGAAGTCAACGGATTTTCAATTTTCGTCTGTACGGATGCAGAGATACAAATCAGCTTAAAATCCGATAATTAGTTATTATCGGCAAATATCTTATAACACACCGAACCGTCGTCAAAAGAGATGGAGATTCATTTCTGAACAACTTTTAATTCGGGAGGTATGAGATGAGACGTTTAATTGTTGTACCCATTGCATTGGTATTGAGTATTATTCTAATGAATAGGGTCACCGCCAATGAAGAAGAAAAGGCGAATTTAATGGCCGCGGTCGAGAATCTGCGTGCCGCATACGAGGCGGGAGACCTGGATACCGTAACGCTTTACATTGATGGCGAGTCCAAAGGCTTTATCCAAGACGGCGAGCTTTTGGTTCCGCTCAAGCC
>JAPUIP010000777.1 GCA_027296925.1 Candidatus Poribacteria bacterium
CAACACCTCTACCCATTTTGCCGACGTTGCCAATGCCGACGACACAAAGATGCAGAAAGCTGAAACGCCCGACAAAGTGGCTGAGGTCGGTCTGGAAGCCTTTCTACGAGGACGAAACTATGTGATTCCCGGCACACCAACGAATCGTTTGCTCGCAAACCTACCCCGCCTTTTCTCGCGTCGCCGGGCGATTCAGATCGCTTCGGGAATCTTCAAACCGGATTCGCCCCCACAGGAAGACTCAAAATAAGCCGTGCCTTGTCCAGGCAATGAACATTATAGGTAATTCTGTTCCTTATTTCTCCTCCCCTTGTGGGAGGAGATGTCACGCAGTGACAGAGGAGGGGGAAGGAGAAGCCCCACAGGGATACCTCGAAGCTCGGCACAAGTTTCCTTCCAGTCACTTCCCTCGGCTGAGAGGGGCGGGGTGAGGGGGGGAAGGAAAAGGCGCATTTCTAAGTCCAAACATTATTATACCATACGGGGTGTCGCTTGTCCGAAACGCTGGCATTAACGCCCGACGGTAGCGACTTTGATGAGAAGACGATAACATTTGGGAGGGTTGCGGCTCGACGGCTCCATGAAACGTGTGCTCAATCACTGACTCGTCAATCCCGCTGAGGCACGAGGATGTCATCTCGCCAACGCCGACGAAACGACGGACGAACGAGGGCTTCAGGAGATTGGAGCGTCAGTCCGCCATCCGCTGTCAGCACAATCCCCGTCACGAAGGATGCCTCGTCTGACGCCAGGAATAGCGCGACATTGGCAATTTCCTCCGGCTTGCCGTACCGCCCAATCGGGTAGCAATCTCGGCACGCCTGTTCTTCGACGGGGTCATCTGCCAGAGTCGCCGCTTCTCGCTCCCCAACAATCTGTCCCGGCGCAATCGCATTGGCACGGATACCTTGCCGTCCGTAGTCGAGAGCGATGCTGCGTGTGAGTGCGTTCAGCCCACCTTTCGCTGCGCCATAAAGCCCAAATCCAGGGTTTGTAATCGTGGCGTTGACGGTGGAGATATAGACGATCGCTCCGCCTCCGACGCGGGTCATCTCTGGAATGCAATGCTTTGCGCCCAGCCAGGGCCCACCCAGTGTCACAGCCAGACCTTCGTTCCACTCCTCTTGTGTAAATTCGATCGCGGGTTTCGTGTAGGAGTGGGCGGCGTTGTGCACCAACGTAGTCACCTTCCCAAATCGGTCTAACGCCGTTTGAACGAGCGTTTTCCAGGTGTTCTCGTCGGCAACATCTCCCATGACGGAGGCCGCTTCTCCGCCGGCGTCCCGAATCCGAGAGACCGTTTCTTCGAGCTTTTCGGCGCGTTGGCGTGTATTGACGACAACCTTCGCGCCTTCGCAGGCGAATCGATACGCGGTCGCTGCGCCAATGCCTCCCCAAGCCGCTCCCGCCACGATTGCGACTTTCCCTTCTAATTGCATCTGCTTCACCTCATCTGAATGGGTTCGTTTATTTCATTTGAAATCCGTTCACCCAATTTATGATGGGGTAAATGGGCGGACGGAATTTTAACAATCCGCTGTTCGCAATACATCTTACGCATTCCATACAGCGTCAGATATAATAACGCACGTTGCGGCGTTTCAGGCGCAACAGATTGTTCGCAACATCTTCTTCCCCGGCGCCGGCGCGATCGATTATTCGGTCGTGCCCTGGACGACGTTCTGCGATCCGGAGGTTGCCCGATGCGGCCTGACCGAAGCGGAAGCGCGCCAAGAACACGGGGATGTCGATGTGTTCACGGTTGACCTCCACGATGTCGATCGCGCCGTCGCCGAAGGCGAGACGAAAGGGTTCATCAAAGTTATTGCGACTCGGTGGACGGGCAAGATCCTTGGTGTCCATCTCGTCAGCGCAAACGCGGGGGAAGTCATCCACGAGTTTGTTCTGGCGATGAAGGAGGGGATTCCGTTGCGGAAGTTGGGCGGCGTCATTCATGTCTATCCCACGTTTTCGAGCATTGTCTGGCGGGTTGCCGGGAAGTGGCTTGCTGAAGGGCACTTGATCCAAACAGTACGTGGGATATTCAGCACGAGTAAGGGTTAATTGGTTTCCTTAAATGGATACGCAGAACGGGAGGAAATCAACAAATGACACGTAATTAACCACTCCGCTTCAATCGCCCAACACGCTTGGCATATTTTTCGCCCTGATCAAACACCCAAAAGCCGAGCGGGATGGTAATCAAGCCGATGAACAGCAGCAAAATCAGATTGTGGGTCTGGCTGGCGATCGAGGCGCCGTCAAGCATTGCCGCACGAATCGATCTGAGCGTGTACGTCGCCGGGGAAATTTTGGATAACACTTGAAGCCATGACGGTAAGACATCAATTTCGTAGTAAACGCCCGAAATCAGTAGGACAATGGATTGGAGGATACCGGTGGCGGCCTGTCCTTTCTCGGGGGAAAGCAAGGGGAAGATTGCCGCTATCAAACCGATGCCGATAAAGGATAGGCTCGAAACGGCGACGACGACCATCATCGTGAGCCAGTTCGCGCCACTGAGATCGACATGCTTGCCGAAAAAGATCGGCATGACCGCCAGGACAATCCCCGTCCTCAGCAAGCCGTAAAGGATTGCGAAGAAACACGAACCCACCAGATGCGTCATCCGGTGGATGGGCGCCATAAATGTATACTCGATTGTTCCCTCCCATCGCTCCCACGTGATCGCATCGCTGACCTCACGCATCATGACGGAAAGGAATCCCCAGATTAAGGCGCCGATCACGAGGTAAAGGACATCCCTGCTTGAGCCACGTCCAACCATAATGAGCCCGATTGTCAGGGCGTTGACAATCGAGTAGGTGAAGAAGAGGATCTCCCAGTTCAGGTAACGCTTGAGGAGATTGAAATTCCGCTCGATAAACGCATAAGAGACCGAGATTTCGTGTGTGAGTTTCGTCATCTTACCCCTCCTCACGCAGATCGTTGCCGGTCAATTCGATAAAGACATCTTCCAATGTCGCCTCGCCCCCCGCCTTCGTGACGAGAGATTTGAGCTCCTTTGCCGTTCCTTCAGCGATGAACTTTCCATCATCAATAATTGCAATTCGATCACACATCTTTTCGGCTTCTTCCATGTCGTGCGTCGTCAGTAAAATGATTGCGTCGTGCTCATGCCGAATCTCGTCAACGCACTGTTGTACATCCCGTTTTGATTTCGGATCCAGCCCAGTGGTTGGTTCATCCAGAAGCAGCAGAATCGGAGACGTCAGCAAGGCACGGGCGATTGCCACTTTCTGCTGCATACCACGCGAGAGATTCTCCATCTGTTCATCTATCCGCTTCGTATCAAAACCGATCCGGCGCAAAATCTGCCCCGCTTTTCGGCGCGCCTGCCGAACCGGTACCCCATAGAGTCTTGCCGCATAGATCAGATTTTCCTCAGATGATAGCTTCTTAAAGAAGGATGCCTCAACGGACACGCGATTGATCATCTGCCGCACCTTGAAGCTATCTTGGACAACGTCATTTCCGCAGACAGTGATATGACCGCTGTCCGGCAAAAGCAGTGTGGAAATCAGACGGATGAGCGTTGATTTTCCTGACCCGTTCGGCCCCAAGATACCGTAAATCTGTCCCATGCCGACCTCAAAAGAAATCGTGTCAACCGCCTTGATCACCTCTTTGTCACGGCGGAAGAGATGGTGTACCTTCTGCATGAAACTCGGTTTCTCATCCGCCGAAAGTGGCTTTTTGCGATAGAAATGCTTAATAACCTGATGAACAACCAAACGATCTGAAGACCTCATAGAAAATTATCGTTCTCCCTTTCCTTATCAAAATGACGAAAAAAACTGCGAAACCCGCGTCATCACTGCATTTTTAACTTGACATGCTAATGTATGTATAGTATAATTGCCGCAAATCCAGTCATAATGCGACTTTTAGGTGTTTTTAACGATTAGGAGGATAACATGGCTAGGCTAACAAAGCAAGATGTCGTCGGTAAAGTCGCGGAATCTACCGGGCTGAGCAAAAAAGATGCAGGTTCAGCCCTTGATGCTGTCATTTCGGCTGTCCAAGATGCATTAGCCGCAGGAGACTCTGTCGGGCTAATCGGTTTTGGTACTTTTGAAGTCAAGACAAGAGCTGCTCGTGAAGGTCGCAATCCCCAAACGGGTGATCCAATCAGCATTCCAGAAAAGAAGGTTCCTACCTTCAAACCTGGAAAAGGGTTGAGAGAAGCTGTTGCTTAATGCTTTGTCGTAGCGATCCCCATGGCTATCTTAGAGCATGTTCAGAAAATACGCTGGACGTGCTTCTGGATTGCCATGGCGGTCGTCCCCGTTCCCGCCATTCCACCATTATACTTCTATTCAATCTCCCATTGCAAGACAAACCTCTCGAAAATTTTTACGCCCCCTCCCACTAAACCCAGGGCTCTTCATCGCTAATCAACGCAAAAAATATCGCTGCGAATTGACTTCGCCGGTGATCTGCCGGATGTTGCTGAAATTGGCAGGTAAAATAGATTGACGCCGTGTTGTCAAATACGCTACACTTAGTAGATGAGACCCAAACCCAGTATGCCATCAAGGTTGTGGAGCCACCACCGGCGTTGGGACGCAGTCCGTCATTGGAATTTACTTTGAAAAAATGGAGAACAGACACGTGACGAATCACAATCCTGTCGATGTGCCAGATGCCGATCTAGAAGCCGCAGAATTTTTGAAAGACGCGAGGGAATCGATTTTAACCGAACTGAAGAAGCGGATCGTTGGTCAGCAAGAAGTGATCGATGAATTATTGATGGCGCTCTTTTCACAAGGGCACTGCTTACTCGTTGGGGTGCCCGGCCTTGCGAAGACGCTTCTGATCAGCAGTCTGGCTCAGATTTTAGATCTTGAGTTTAATCGCGTCCAATTCACGCCCGATCTCATGCCTTCGGACATCATCGGTACTGACATCATTCAAGAAGATATGGAAAAAGGCAGTCGATTTTTCCGCTTTATCAAAGGTCCGGTTTTCGCCAATATTGTGCTCGCAGATGAAATTAATCGTACGCCTCCCAAAACCCAGGCCGCACTATTGCAGGCGATGCAAGAGTACAAAGTCACCGCGGGCGGCACAACCTATGAATTGGATCTCCCCTTTTTCGTTTTAGCCACGCAGAATCCGATCGAGCAGGAAGGAACGTATCCGCTCCCTGAAGCACAACTGGACCGTTTCATGTTCAATATCTACCTCGATTATCCCAATCCGTCTGATGAGAAGCAGATTGTTATGACCACCACATCCGCCTATGAGCCGCATTTGGGCCACGTGCTGACTGGCAAGGATATTCTGCGTTTACAGAAGATTGTTCGGAAGGTTCCCATCGCAGAATCCATCGTTGATTACGCTGTGACGTTAAGCCAGCGCTCTCGTCCCAACACGCCAGACGCTCCCGATTTTATCAAGGATTGGGTGAATTGGGGGGCGGGGCCCAGAGCCTCGCAGTATCTCGTTTTAGGGGCAAAAGCGCGGGCGATCATGCACGGTCGCTATCACGTTTCTTACGACGATATCAAAGCCGTTGCGAAACCGGTCCTCCGCCACCGTATCCTGACGAACTTCAACGCGGAAGCCGACGGGATATCGAGCCTCGATATTATTAATCGGTTGCTGGACATTGTCGAGCCCTCAGGTTCTTAGCGCGCTTTTCAACCTTTTGGAGATGAGGAGTTGCGATTGTGAAACGCGAGGCTGAAGTCGTCCGTGAGACGCGGGAGACGCAAATTACGCTCAAACTCAATATCGATGGTTCTGGGGAATCCAAGATTAGCACCGGTGTCGGGTTTCTGGATCACATGCTTGAACTCTTTGCCCGGCACGGCTTTTTTAATCTCGATGTAAGTGCCACCGGCGACCTTCATATCGATGATCATCATACCGTTGAAGATGTTGGCATCTGTTTAGGAGAAGCTTTCAGAACGGCGGCTGGAGATAAAGCCGGAATGCGCCGTTTCGGTAGCTTCGCGGTGCCGATGTATGAAGCCCTTGCGCAGGTGGATCTGGATCTCTGTGGCCGTCCGTATCTGCATTACCAAACGCCCCTGAACGCCGGTAAGGTAGGAACTTTTGATGTAGAACTCGCTGAAGAGTTCTTTCACGGTTTCGTCAACCATAGCGGGACGACACTGCACATTAACGTCCCTTACGGCACAAACTGCCATCATATTATCGAAGCAATCTTCAAAGCGGTTGCAAAGGCGCTCGATATTTCAACAAGTCTCGACGATCGCGTCAGTGGGGTGCTTTCAACGAAAGGAACGCTGTAGAGCCGGCGTTTTCGTGGGAGGACAGCAAGCAGAGGCATGTCACAGACTGCGCTGATAGCTGGAGGTGGATTATGGTATTGACAGTTCCGAAATCAACAGATCTATCATCAGCCTCCGCAGCATCATCTCCGATCGCTCCCGAATCCACCAGTCAATTCTGATGGGGGCAGACTACTACGAGACAGAGGCACAGAAGCAGCAGAATCGAGCAAATGACATTCCAGATGTCGGCGTTGGAAGAAATTGCCTGATTCAAGGGGCAATTATTGATAAGAACGCCCGGATCGGAGACAACTGTACGATTGCCAATAAGAGTCGGACGGAACACTATGATAGCGAGAATTACTATATCCGAGATGGGATTGTCGTTATCCCTAAAAATGCGGTGATTATGCCGGAAACGGTAATCTGACCGGTATCTCTTCTACTCGGAATCTGCCAGTTCTCGGATTGCAGCCTTAACGGCTACCTCAACCGCCGGTGCGAATGGTGCGCTCTGCCGCCATCGCTTATAAGCGTTCGGTTCGTAGCCTCCCTCCCCAAGGGCTTGTGCGGTCGGCACATAAGTTTGGCAGCCCTGCGTGTAGCCGAGCGTGAATGTCCGATCTCCCCCCAACAATTCCTGGGCATACAAGCCATATTCCAGAAAAAACTCGCCGGAAAACGTCATCCAATGCACGTCACCGATGTCCCACCGTGAGAAGGTGTAGTCCACCGTCGCAGGCACCCGCTTCTCTGCTTGTTCAAGGCGGACCTGCTGTGCCCACTGACGCATGGCGAGTTGGTAGCCCGCATTCCACGATGAACGCGCCGCTTTTTCTGCATCGCTCGCTTGAGCCGACCTGACCGCCTCAGAGACAACTCCATCCTGTTCAGACCGCGATGGCGCATCCCCAAGCGGCAACGGTCGCTTGATGCGCCGAGTGCGGATGGCGTCCACGGCAACTCGCTCACATCCCGTTAAGGCGCGATCCACGGCGTCGGCAAGTTCACTCCCACAACGCATGGCATCGACCGGCGTCCCACCCCGAAATCTGCCATTTTCGCCCACGAGCTTTGGACGGACGTTTCCGAACATGCCGGGCAGGTACAGCGCAACGGCGCCACGATGCCGCGTTTCCAGGGCTAGCTGCGCTTGCCCCGGATAATCGCCCGAAACTTTCGGCCCAAGCAGAATCGTCGGATGACAACAGTAGCTGAAGAATACCCCCACCAACGCATCATCTCCGCCATGACATGCAAGGATCGGCACACTTTTATCGATCACCCCCTCGGGGTTGGGAGCCATGACACATGTTCCTTCCGGGGTAATTCGCCGTCGATTCACATTAAAGTCGCAACTCGACCTGCCAAATGAGAGCGTGACGGGCGCCATACGAGATAGCAGGTCTGTTGCCAATTTGACCGCTCGATCAC
The DNA here is from genome assembly GCA_027296925.1 of Candidatus Poribacteria bacterium. Taxonomy (GTDB): domain Bacteria; phylum Poribacteria; class WGA-4E; order WGA-4E; family PCPOR2b; genus JAPUIP01. The sequence goes on from JAPUIP010000777.1 coordinate 7,701, forward strand.
GTAGACCATCGAAATACGGGCTAAAACCGCCATAGAGATCAATCGGGCACAGAATGGGGGCAGAGTGGCTGTGGCTGCTCGTGATCAGAATGCGATCCGCTGGAACGCCTGTCGCATCAGTGATTGCGTCCTCAAGTTCCGAAATCTCAGCGATGCCAAACCCGAGCGTATCTACTGCGATGGCGATTACGGGGGAATCGGAAGTCTGCATCACTGCGATACGTGCATAGATGTCGTCAAGAACACCTGTCGGTATACCAAAGAAGAAATCGGGGTAAACGCCGTTAATCGGTGGCGTTATGGAAACCTTTCCAAAAGCGGCTTTCATCAAATCTCCAATCATGTCGGCGGAGCATTTTGGGGTGAGATAGTTCATTGGTACTTCTGATGAAAGCGCCATACAACAAGTATCTGATGCTGCTTCTTACTCGGGTATATCGCTCTCGTCTGCAATACGGGTGAGCCAATCCATGTCATCGAAATCTCCGTCGAAGCTCAGAATAAACGCGATTCCTGATTCTTTACATGAAAGAGCAATCAGCGCATCGTGAAAATTGAGCTTGCCTTGGGTTTCTTCGATAAGCGACATAATATCATCGTAGAGGCATTCGATCTCTTGTGATACCCATGTGATCTCTTCTTTAGGCACAAGACGCCTTACAGCAGTAAGGACGGGCGAAAAATCTTGGGAACGTCTCTGTTCTTCCGTTCGTCGCGCCAAAACACTTACCGTTTCGTTAATGACACAATCCAGGTAAACGGGTTTGTACCCGAATTCAGTAAGCTTTGCCGAAATACCCCCTACTTTCTCGTGCCATTTGTCGTGTTCATCAACTTGTGCCACCATTGCATTGGTGTCAATCACAATCTGCTTAGTCCCAGTAATTTTCGGAGTCAACAACAGCATCCCCTCCAAGGCTCACGATGCCAGACAACTTCTTGAAATTTTCAAATGAACCCGTCTTTACGATGACTTTTCCCTTTTTCTCCGTTCTGGATTGGATAAACCGTGCAAAATCCAGCACTTCAGCCACTTGGTCATCAGACATCTCTTCGACGACTTTAAACAGAGATTCCCTCGAAGGAACTTGAGGTCGCATGATAGAATCCTCCTTTATCCCAATGGGTAGTTTGGCTCTGGTAAATAGGCCCCCAGCACCCCGATTCCCCGGTGGATCGGGACATTGGGAGTCGGGGAGCAAATCGAAGACTTTCGGTCGGAGACCGTAACCACAAGTGCATCTGCCGATGCGCTTTCTTAATTTACCACAGTCAAGGTATTCCATTCATTATATCACTTGTCTCAACAAGCATCAACGGAAATTCTAGAGAGCCGACAAGGAACTGTCAGCGGACACTGAATTGCTTCGATTTGATGCTTTCAATTGATCTGTCAATGTGCTAAAATAGAGAGGTTAATGTTATGCTTGAACCTTTCAGAGATTGACAAACCTCAACTGGTTTTTCACGTTGAGGCAAAACGAAGCAAGCAAAGAGGTGTAAAATGGCAAGAGTCAATCGAGCAATCGAACTGCTCGAACAGGGACAACCGATCTATTATTCCGGCGCCGGAGAACTCAGTTACGAAGGCGGCGTCAAAGCTGCCCAGACCTGGGCGGATTATCTTGTTGTTGAATTGGAACATGGACTTTTCAACCTGCCTGCACTCGATGAGTTTATGCGCGGGCTGGTCGATGGCGGTCCCACAAAGAGTGGGCATCGCACACCGGCGGTGATCACCACGCTGCCAACGGACGGCACCGATGAACATGTGATGCGTGCAAACGCCTGGATGATCAAACAGGTACTTGCGAGGGGGGTTCACGGGATTCTGCTATGCCATGCCGAAACGCCCGGCGCTGTGAAGGTATTCGTTGAATCGGCACGCTATCCATTCCAGACGATTGGCGTCGGGGAAGGGCTCGATGTAGGGCGTCGCGGTGCCGGTGGACAGGGACATGCGGCATCGATCTGGGGCATATCGACATCGGAATATTTGGAGAGAGCCGATGTGTGGCCCCTCAACCCCAAAGGTGAAATTATGCTCGGGTTGAAAATTGAAAACAAACGCGCACTTGCCAATGCTGAGGGAAGCGCCAGCGTTCCCGGTATCGCCTTCGCGGAGTGGGGGCCGGGCGACATGGGGATGTCACACGGGTATTCCGATGCGCACGATCCGCCCTATGAGGACGACATGGCAAAGGCACGCGAGCGAGTAAAAGCTGCCTGCGATGCGGCAAAGGTTGCTTTCCTGAACGGTGTCAACCCAGACAACGTGACTCAGATGATTGACGAAGGTGTCAGGGTCGGTTCAGGTGGTCCGGAGGCTGCGGAGATCGGGCGCAAATATACGAAGCGCACCATGCCGTGGTAGGAAACGCAAAACGTGAACAGTCATTGGGGATTATGGGTTGAACCTTGTGTCCATAATTCCCATAATCGGCTGCGGATTTTTCAGCGGAATCGTGTAACAGGCTGACGTGCTACGCCTCCGTCTCAAACCGAGCTCTGCTTGCTAAGAAGTTCAGTTACTGCCGCAGCAGCGATCTGTGTATCCTGCAACGGCTCGATGGGCGTCTTGTCTGCCAACGCCTTCTGAAGACTGATTTCCAAATCTTCAACCCCCGACCACGTCACGGAGGCACGGCGCATAATTTCCGGGTAAACTCGGCATCGCCTGGGACGGCGACGGGTCTTGTGATCAACCGCCAAAATAATCGCCCGTTTGCCACTACTTGCAGCTTCGCAGACCATCGAGAAACTATCTTCGGTGACGACAATCAGATCCGACAGCGCGAAGATTGTTCTGACCGGATCAATCAACGGATTTTCGCGGTGAGCGAGGACAAGGATTGGACACAGTTGCGCATCTGACAGCCGCTCAGCAATTAAATTCTCGACGGCAATTGGCGTCCGGCGCGAAGTCGTCAACAAGATCTGCGTGTCCGAATTTGCTGCGAACCGCGTCAATGTTTCGATGAAATCGGCGGCTGTTTTCTCCGTAAGCGTGTCGTAGCGGTCCTCGCCACCAACCAGAACGCCGACTCGCCGCTGATCCGAAAGTTTCAAATCCCGCTGGAGTTGGTGGCATTGTGCGTTTAGGTTTGCCGGACAGATCTGATTGGGCACACCGGTTGTTTTGCAGACGTTCTTTTTGTCACGGCGGGGCCAATACATCTTGGGAAGGATGGCAAGGTCAAAGTAAGCGATGCCGACCGGCGATGGACGACGGCAAGTGACTGTTTTTGCGTTGAGGAGTTGTCCGACGAGCAGGTTGGGAGCGGCAACGGATGAACCTGTCGATAGAACGAGATTTGCCTGATGAATGGCGAAAATCGCATCGATCGTGACCTGCCGGAATGCCATGCGCAGACACGCCCTGATGAGCCAGTGCGGTAGTTTGAATCCACCGAACAATCGCATGAACACACGCAGGAAATTATCCCTTCGCTTACTGCGGAAATGCACGTTAACCCAATGGTAGTTACACTCTGGAATTCGTTGGATTATGCCTAAAGATTGGTTATAATGACCGGGTTTTCCGTCACTCAAAACGATGGCTTGCATGGGAGTGATTCGATTACGGACTGTATGATACGCGAGACCTGAAACAGAAACGCCTCATGAGTCCATTTCTATCAGAAATCAGCCAGGGCCTCTTCCTCCGAAGCCAAAATATCAATACTTCGGGCCAGACCGATTATCCCGAAGGTTTTCCGCACCTGGTCGGAAGGGTGAGCGACGCGCAGAATTTGCCCTTTGTTGCGCATCTTCCAGATCAGCTTAACGATGAGTCCGAACCCGATACTGGTAATAAAGCTTCGTCGGTCAAAGTTGAGCAGGATTTTTGCCGTGCTCTCAGCCTGCTCATAAGCCGCATCTATCCCTGCTTCCGAGTCCTCTGTGAGGTAACCTGTGATGTCAAATATGGCGACCTCCCCAATCTGCCTGACTGATATCTGAGTTTTTGATCGCATCTTCTCTCCTTTCGGCGTTTAAGGCAAACCCAACGAATATAAATTTAGCCGCTCCAGCATAGACCTATTTTAGCCCATCTCCACAAAACTGTCAATAGGGTAGTCGCCGGAAGTTTGACTGAACACATCCACATAGGAAGGTAAATGTGAAAAGACCAAACATACTGATACTCTACACCGATCAGCAACGCTGGGACGCGCTGGGCGTCAACGGAAATACAGATATTCAGACGCCACATCTGGATAAGCTGGCGTCCAGGGGCGTGAACTTCGATCACCACTTTGTGCAGAATCCGGTCTGTATGCCCAGCCGGGCGAGTTTTCTAACGGGGCAATATCCCTCAACCCTCTGCATCACGCACATGGGCGTTCCACTTCCCAAAGAGACGATCACCCTTCCGCGAATGCTTCGAAATTACGGATACACCTGCGCGAATATCGGCAAACTCCACTTCCTGCCTCACGCCAACCGTGACCACCGAGATATTCATCCGGACTACGGCTTCGATCACCTGGAGATCTCTGACGAGCCGGGATGCTATGCGGATGCTTATCGTGCGTGGGTGCAGCGCAAAGCACCGGACCAGCTTGACCACATTAGCGTCGGTTTACCGCCGGCGACCAAAACCTGGTATCAGATGATGGCGGTTCAGGATAGCATCAATCACCCAGAAGAACGCTTCCCCAAAAGAGCCATCCCTTTCCCCGGAAGGAGCGACGTGACACATACGGCTTTCGTGGCAGAACAGACAATCGAGTTTATCCGCCGGCATCGCGAGGCAGCGTTCCTGTGCATCGCCGGATTTTATTCACCGCATTCGCCGTGGGTCGCGCCGCAGGAGTTCCTGGATCTTTACGACCCGATGAAGTTGACTCTGCCCGAATTCCCACCGGAGATTGACGCCAGGCGATCTGATGCCCTGTGTTCTGACGATGAACTGC
>JAPUIP010000778.1 GCA_027296925.1 Candidatus Poribacteria bacterium
TCAGGCGAGGAATTTATCCCCCTCAGATGAAATGCCCGACTGTGAAATGCCCGCCTGAGGGTAAGGGTACGGGGGCAAGCTTCTCACCTCAAAGTTCCCCCTCAAAGTTCGGGGCAAGCTCCTCGAAGCTCGGGACAGGCAGCACAGGCAGCCGAGGACAAGTTGCCCAACTGACAAAGTCCCCGTCCGAGGGAGAGGACGGGCATCCCGCTGAAACGGACGTCGGGTGCCCAAAGCCAGACGACATCGAAAGTGTCGAGAGATTTTCATTGACCGTAAAGTGGAAAACCGGTAGAATAGTTCACCGAGATTTTCTGACGTTGGCAGCGAAAGTGGGATGGTTCATCTGACTGTTACTATCACTCGTTTCGTGAGAATTTGCACCAGGACTGGATGCATGCCTGAAACGTCCGGGTGACCCCGTGGAATGTGAAACTTGAAGAATGACACATATCACGTTTCACATTCCACGAATCACAGACGACAAGGTTCACGCTCTCAAGAGGATACACTTTCCCAACCGTTTAGGGACAGTCCACCATCCCAAGCTTTGCATATCAAAAAGGGAGAAAATGCAACATGACTGAAAAAACCACCAAAGTGTTTGCTTCACATGCAAAGGATGCTCAGTGGGACAAGGGTTTGCGGCCCTACTTCGTGTACCGCGACCTGGGGATTAAGGACGCCACCGAGGGCAAGGTGATGGCGCACGTTATTCGCGCCGATCAATCCTGCGAAGGGCCCATGGGCTACCATTCCCACGCTCTGGACTTTCAGATGAACTACTTGCTCAAGGGCTGGGCGCGGCTAGACTTTGAAGACGTCGGTGAGATTCGTGTGGAGGCCGGCGACGCCTGGTACCAGCCACCCGGGATCAAGCATGAAGTGCTGGAGTATTCCGATGACTTCGAGGTTATCGAGATTACTATGCCGGCCAATTTTCCCACACAAGACGAGTCGCGTTAGGCGCTGTTGACGAATTCGAGAAACTTGCCGTAGTCGAACGTGCAAAAGTTCGGGTTCTTGACATTCCATTTCCCGGATTCTTGCGAATTCGGCTACGAGATGGATAAGTCGTCAACACGCCCTGGAGGGATTGACATGAAAGTCGGATTCATCGGTCTAGGGAATATGGGTCATCCGATGGCAGCAAATATCCTCAAGGCCGGATACAATTTAACGGTCTACGACGTCCGTCGGGAGATGGGTCAGAACCTCGAAGCTGCCGGCGCAAAATGGGCGGTGAGTCCGAAGGATGTGGCAGCTTAGTCTGACGCGGTGCTTTCATCTCTACCGGGCCCCCAGGAAGTCGAAGCGGTTGTTCTGGGTGAAGGGGGTTCGATGGTCCTCGTTGCCGGGGCATACAGCCAACAACCAGAGCCGGGGGCGGCGGTACAAGCGTCGATTAACATCGCCATTGAAGGTCTGGGTCGCGCATTGGTTGTCGAGTTATCGCCGATTCGGGTGAATGTGGTTTCGCTTGGTCTGGTGGATACGCCTAGATTTGATTTCCTTCCGGAAAAGCAACGCACCGAAATGTTTGAGACGGCTGCCCGCACGCTTCCCGCCAAGCGCATTGCTCAGCCGGAAGATGTTGCCCAGACGATTCTTTACTTGATGCGTAATCCCCATGCGACGGGCAACACCCTATTTATCGATGGGGGACTGACTTTGCGCTGATGCGTGAAGCGTCAGGCGTAATCTTCGTCACGTTTCCGTTAAGGATGTAGCCACGGTGCGAATATCGTGATAGTATGCCACCCCGCTTTCTGCCAACGGTTTACTATGCTTCGGAGCAAACAACTTATGGAGAAAACAATCATCACAGCGGCGGTGTCAGGCTCCCGGCCCACCAAGGAGATGCATCCCGCTGTACCGTATACGCCAAAGGCAATTGCACAAGCCGCAATCGAGTGTTGTCGCGCAGGCGCGGCGATTGCACACATCCATGTGCGCGACCCCGAAACGGGAGCGCCATCTTCAAAGATTAAGCTCTTCCGGGAGGTCGTAGATCGGATTCGCCAAGAGTGCGACATAGTCATAAATCTGACGACGAGCGGGCTGAATCTCACAGGAGAGAACATCATTGAAGCGCGCCTTGAGCCTGTGACGTTAAATCCCGAAATCTGTTCTCTTGATATTGGCTCGATGAATTTTCGAGATAAGGCATTTGTCAATCCACCGGAGTGGGGGAGGACCGCAGCTCAACGAATGCGCGAGCATAATGTCAAGCCCGAAATCGAAGTCTTTGATGTGGGTCATATTGGTCAGGCCGTACACTGGATTGACGAGGGACTGATTGATGCCCCGCCCTATTTCCAATTGTGCATGGGTGCCGGGTGGGGTATCGCCGCGACGCCAGAGAATCTGCTGTTCATGCAGGGCCAATTGCCGGCTAATGTCCCCTGGTCCGTCTTGGGGGTTGGTCGAATGCAGTTGCCGATGATTACCATGGGGATGCTGTTAGGCGGCCATATTCGAGTGGGCTTTGAGGACAATATCTATCTGCGAAAAGGGGTTCTGGCCAAGAACAATGCGCAGATGGTCGAAGTCGCCGTGAATTTGGTTGAGCAGCTGCAACGCGAAGTTGCTACCCCCAGTGAGGCGCGTCGGATATTGGGACTCTCAAATGGTGCAATAGGGTGAAGATCGCTTTAAAGTCCTCGACACCGATGGCGAGTTCATCGGATTGAACCGTTATTTCCATTTGAATGCTCCCAACTGACATCTATGATTGGAGTGACTGTTGGAGGATTTCAGTAATCGTGCTCAATTGGCGTTGACGCCTGAAATGCAAATGCGACGGCAAGTGCAACTGGGACGAGTACCGCCACGCGACAATTACCGCAGCCTTCGCTTCATAAAAATCGCTATCTCACCATCAGGATAATCGTGGTTTGAGTAGAAGGAAATATCAATGCCCTCAACTTTGAAACCCAATCTGCGATAGACATCGATAGCGGTCGCATTCGTATTCTGCGTCTCGCAAACGATTATCCGAAAGCCTGCACGATTGGCTTTCTCTGCGACGCATTCCATCAATCGTCTACCGATGCCTTGATTGCGATATGCCCCTGCGACATGAAACTCGCAAACCGATATACTGCGATTCCATAGGTACGCTTGAGCAATGACAAGTCCGACAAGCAAATTGCCGGCGTATGCCCCAAACGAATACCCATCATTGAGAACCGTGTTATATCGCTGCAGCGTCTCATCGTCGTAATGGTTGTATCTCTTGACATACGATTTATCAAGGGTAACAGGTCGAAGGTCAAATGAAACGCAGCCTTCCTTTTCTGTGTGGACGACCAGATATTTGCTGTCAGAACAATAGCCACTGGCGACCCGCTTCAGGTCGGTTGGATTCAATTTCGTCAAAGACCGCGATTCAATCATCGTATTCACCCACACGTTAATATCTCGCACGACAGCGTGGCTTATCAGGCGTCATGCGCGATTATTGACTGATCCCTTCAATGCTGATGTTCAGCTTCACTTCGTCACTGAGCCCATCGAGCATGTAAGTCCTCCCGAATTCGCTGCGCTGAATGGGTTTTGTGTATGACCCAATCTACGAGCTTAACACCTTTTCAAAGCTGATGTGATACCATTTGTAGCTAGAAATGCGACGATTCTCCTCCCCATCGTTTTCGAGCGTTCGTTATGTTCAGGCAATGGAGAACGGGAGCATCGGAGTCGTGCCCCAGCGCCCCAATACCCCAACCCGTCGTTGCCATTTGGGGATAGAATAGTCGCATCTGGAAGTCCAAACGGTATTATATCGAACTCACGTCACCGAAATAAAAAAAGCCCTATCTGTTAATAGGGCCTTACGTCAAATCAGCCTTTATCGAAAACCGCTAGTGGTCTATTATTTGGGTTCTCCCGCAGATTTCGTGAAAAAGGCATTGAATCACGAATGTCATGGAAACTTGTCCTGCCTGTGCCGCCTGTCCCTTGCCCCTCAAAGTTCCCCCTCAAAGTTCGGGGCAAGCTCCTCGAAGCTCGGTACAGGCGGGACAAGCCCGCCTGAGGGTGTGCCTGTGGTGCTTCGAAGGATCCCCGTCTGAGGGGACAAATTGACGAATTTCACGAATCTCCTTACCATTCGTGTCATTCGCGTATTCGTGTGATTCGTGATTGCATCCTAAAGTGCACCAATTTCACGACTTTTGCGGAAGAGTCATTATTTGAAGCACACGAACTTTTTAGGGTACATGAAAGGTGGATGCAAATCGCGACGGAATAAAATCTTCATGACGGATGATTGAGGCACCCTACGGTTCAATCAGTCCTTTGCGAATCGCATAGCGCACGATCTCTGTCCGATCATGAAGGTTCAGCTTCTCCATGAGGTGCGCGCGATGCGATTGGACCGTTTTGATACTGCGATGAATCAACTGCGCAATTTCTTTATTCGTATAGCCTTCAGCGATTAACTTCAGAATTTCCTGCTCACGTAAGGTCAGCGCATCGGTTGAAGGCGTAGATACACCTTCCTGGACACGTTGCAGGTAATCTGCGATTAACACTTTCGCTACTGAGGGATAGAGGAACACTTCCCCACGATGGGCGGCGCGAATCGCGGTCACCAGGTCATCCATGTTGGCTTGTTTAAGCACATATCCTGAACCACCGACTTGCAACAGATGAAAAAGGTATTCCTCGTTATCATGTCCGGTCAAAACAAGCACTTGAATAGAACTGTCAGCTTGTTTAATCTGATGGGTAGCAATGATTCCATCCATGAGCGGCATGGTAATGTCCATCAGGACAACGTCAGGGCGCAATTGAAGTACCTTTTCCACAGCTTCCCTTCCATCGCCTGCTTCGCCGACAACTTCCATATCAGGCTGTGTTTGCAACAATGCCTTTATGCCTTCACGAACAAGAAGATGATCGTCAGCAATGAAGATTTTCATTTTTTTCATAACAACTTTCCTTAATTAGAAGCTTATCCCCGTTTGTCTGGCAACCACACCGGCTGACACTGGTTCTCAAAAATACCTCTCACATTTGGGTAAAGCTTCGGTCAATAGCATCCATTTTGCCTAACTCTCTTAAGAATTCCCCTTTTCCTGTCCATCGTGGATATTATTATGATAATCGCAGTTCTCCATAGGCCGGCCTCCGAATTATCAGAAATGGTATCATACTTTGTAAAATATTTCATTCATTGCAAAGAGCGCAAGAAGTATACCAGCTCTAAGTCATTATCGAAGTCACCGGCCGATTTCAGAAATTGAAAGAACAGGGTTGAGTGCAGGTGGTTAGTTGGTGGTTAGCGATTCAGGGTTAACGGCCGATCTGATCTGTTCGAGTCCTTCAATCAAACGCCCAAATGCTTCTGCCAACCAATCCGTCTGGATTCGCTCTTGTGTTTCATCGTTGGTCTCCATCGCATCCCGGATTCCTGGAAAGACGACTGCGGCATATCCACTGTGGAGTCCGGGTGCGTAGACCAGATGCTTGAACCATGGACGCAGCGGCAATCCCGCTTTGACGGTTAATGTTTGTTCTAACTGGTGTAAGCGCCGATTAATCGCTTCAGTTTCGGTCAGGGATTGATTCTGAAGTAGACTGACGAGCTCTCCATTCAGGTGACGCGCCGCGTCTTCCCATTTCGTGAGCAATTTCCGCAATCGCTCGGGGTTGTCCGTCGCGATCGTGTGGTCTGTGTTGCTGTTTTGTAATGCTTTCAAATCGATAAGAAGCTCTTTTGCGTATAACTCGTAATCAAATGGCAAAATGTCCGCATTCGCAAGGCGCAATGCCATAATCCCCCAGATTTGCGCTATCGTTGCCTGATACTGGAATGTCGGATCACCGAAGTGCGCCATCCAGTAGAAATTGTCCTGCATGGCGTGATAGACGCCATAAGGACCGTGAAATCCCATACTGACCGAAGGGATCCCGAGATGGGCGATAAAGGGAGAGTGATCAGAGCCGCTACCGAGATCGCCCGCTTGCGGCACCTGCTTAGCCTGATGCTGTTTCCACGTCTCATAAACCGTTTGGTGCGTTAGTGGATCGACAACCGCCTGAGTCACCTCTCTCAACAGCGGCTTGAGCGATGGCACGGTGCTCGCATAGAACTTTTCCCCGGTTGCCGCTATATCGACGTTCAGATACGCAATCGCCTTTTGCTGGAGTTCGGCTTTCAGATCTTCAGCCCATTCGGTTGAACCAATGATACCAAATTCCTCGGCATCCCAGCTTGCAAAAACAACCGTGCGTTTTGGTCGCTGTCCCTTCTTCGCCAACTCTCCGAGGCACCGCGCAACTTCTAAAAGGCTGGCGGTGCCACTGCTTGGATCGGCGCCACCGTAAATCCAG
>JAPUIP010000779.1 GCA_027296925.1 Candidatus Poribacteria bacterium
GTGGTATCACAATGCGATCTCCGGATCGAAGTACTGAATCCTAAGGAATGACTACCAAATAACTTGGACATTATGTCACTCTGAGCCCTTCGCTTCGCTCGAATCCACCAGCGTGGAGGGGAGGTCGGTCGCCCCCTCAAAGTTCGGGGCAAGCTCCTTGAAGCTCGGGACAGGCGGCACAGGCGGGACAGGCAGGACAGGCTTGCAGGGCTCCTCAGAATGACAAATGCAGGAGTTATTAAATCGCCATTCCTAAGTTCCGGATTCCCTCATTTTCATGTCTTTACGATTGCGCTGTGCAGAGGGACGGTCCGTCCCTGATAGACCGAACGAGCATGAAAATTCCGAACCTCAGACTGAACGAAGTGAAACCGCATGGAGTGGCGCTGGGTGTCTAGGCTTGAAATTCTCAATCACAACGAACAGCGTTAATTTCATTCCAATGAGCGACTAAACGCCGTTCGTTGATTCATATTCCAACGTAGGAGATCATAAGACCATGCCAGAAACATTGCCGATTCCAGGAAATGACTTGAGCCAACCGGGAAAAACATTAAGCGGACTGGAGAAAGCGGCAGCGCTGTTAATTATCTTAGGGCAAGAGAACTCCGGTCCTATTTTGACGAACCTCGCCCCAAAAGAGATTGAAGGCTTAACCATACAAATTGGGTTGACCCACGTCGTGTCGAACGATATCCGCTTACAGGTCCTTCGCGAATTCCGCATGTTGCTGCTCGCCAAGCAGTATATCATTCAAGGTGGGCTGGAGTACGCGAGATCGCTTCTATGCATGGCGATGGATGAGGGGGAAGCCGACAAATTGATGGAGCGTGTTCAACGGATAATTGAGGGCAATCCATTCGAGTTTATGGAGCAAGCCAATCCATCAAATCTTCTCGAACTGCTGCGGCACGAACACCCCCAAACAACCTCGCTTATTCTTGCGCATCTGAGCCCACGCCAAGCCAGTGCAATCATTCAAGGGCTACCCGCCGAAACTAAGCTGGATGTCATCAGACGCATCGCTGATATGGATCAGATTGATCACCACGTGCTTAACCTATTGCATCAATCGCTAAAAGGCAAGATTTCGGCGTTGTTAAGTACCTCTCAGGATCAGGTGGGCGGACCAGAAAGTGTGGCGGAAATCTTGAACCTGGTTGATTCCACCTCTGAAAAACAGATTATGTCCGGATTAGTCGGCGAAGACCCTGAGCTGGCGGAGCAAGTGCAGTCCCTGATGTTCACTTTTGATGACCTGGAGCATATCGATCCACGAGGTATACAGCGGATTTTGGCCCAGGCGGAAATGGGAGATACTATTTTAGCTCTAAAAGCAGCAACTGATACGCTCAAACAGAAATTCCTGGACTGTGTATCAAAGCGTAATGCTGAGGGAATCGCGGAAGAACTCGAAATTATGGGGCGTATTCCGTTAAAAGATGTTGAAGAGGCGCAGCAAAAAATCCTGCAGATTGCGAGAGACCTTGAAGAGGCGGGTGAAATCGTCATTATCCGTGGCGGTGGTGATGATTCGCAATACATCTAAAGTTCGTGTGATGGGGTTACAGAGTGAGACGGTAGATGCGCATCCCTATGTATCCCTATTTCGTATGAGACGGAATAATCCGAGTCCAGAAAAGATCTGAAAATGGCAAGAGTCCTTCGCGCAGATCAGGTTCCGAAGTCCGCAACTCCATTTGAGCCCGTCGGTAGCAACGATGTCGTTCTTGAGGACTTTGACACATCTGGCGCCGGCAATGGTTTTTCGAGGACTTCGGGCGCATCTGCTAGATCCAGTCCGGGAGGGTCGTTAGCTGATAATATCATCAAAGCCGCAGAGCTCCAGGCAGAAGAAATCCTCACCCGTGCAAAAGATCAAGCGGATCGACAGCTTGAAAAAGCACAGACCGAGGTCGATAGGGCAGCGGCCGAAGCTGAAGAAATTATAGCACAGGCGCAGGCTGAGGCGTTGCGCCTCCAAGAACAGGCGCGGCAGGAAATCGATAAGGCACGGCAGGCAGCACAGTCAGAAGGATATGAACGAGGACAGGGGCTCGCGATTCAAGAGCGGAACGCTGAAATCGATCATCTGATTCAAGCCTTGCAAAACGCCATTGATGCAACGCCCGCATTTAAGGAGAAACTGATTGCCCAGTATGAGGCGGAGATTCTCGAACTCGCTCTGGTGATTGCCACGAAGATCGTTGGGTTTGAGTTATCCATCCATCCAGATCTCATTTTCGAAGTGGTCAAGGGTGGGATTGAGTTATTGAAAGATAAGCGCGAAATCTCAATTAGTCTCAGTCCGGGCGATCTCGAGTTGGTTAGACAGTATCGACCGGAACTGCTGAGACAGGTTGAAGGCGCCGGACAAATCTATCTAATCGCTGACGAGAACCTCATCACAGGTGAGTGTCTCATCGAGAATAAATCGAACCTTGTGGACAGCACATGGCGCCGGAAGATCAGCAACGCCGCCGAAATGGTTTGGGAGCTCTATAATCAGCGTGATGTCCCCGAACAGGATGCCGCCATCAATGCAACAACCCCATATTGATCTCAGACGATACATCCGTGCCATTGCGGCCAAGCAGCTAATGTCGTTGTATGGTAAAGTGACGAAGGTGGTCGGCCTTGTCGTCGAAGCTGAAGGTATCACGGCGCCCGTTGGTGAATTGTGTCATATCCTCACAGAGGCGTCCTATACCGGCGCCCAATCGCGGATGCAAGCCGAGGTGGTCGGCTTTGACGGGGAGAAACTGCTGCTAATGCCACTTGGAGAGCTTCGGGGTATTCGCCCTTCCGATCGCGTGGTTTTGACAAACACATCATTGTCGGTTCGTGTTGGCGATGAGTTGCTCGGTCGAGTTGTTGATGCGCTTGGAAACCCGATTGATGGTGGCGGGGATGTCCTGGCATTGGAGACTTATCCGGTGCACAATTCTCCGCCGAACTGCTACGGACGTCGGCGCATCACGGAAACCCTCAGTACAGGGATTCGAGCCATCGATGGATTGCTCACAATCGGAAAGGGACAGCGCGTCGGTATCTTCGCGGGAAGCGGCGTGGGCAAAAGCACTTTGTTGGGGATGATTGCTCGCTTTACAAACGCCGATGTCAACGTGATCGCCCTGATCGGTGAGCGCGGGCGTGAGGTGAGAGAATTTATCGAGGACTCACTCGGAGATGGGCTGAGCAAATCTGTCGTCGTCGCTGTCACATCGGACCAGTCGCCACTGTTGCGTGTGCAAGGGGCGCTGACGGCAACGGCAATCGCCGAATACTTCCGGGCTCGGGGCAAACACGTGATGCTAATGATGGATTCTGTAACGCGGTTTGCCATGGCGCAACGGGAGATTGGGCTTTCGATCGGCGAACCCCCAACGACGCGGGGATACACACCGTCCGTTTTCGCCAAAATGCCCATGCTCATGGAACGTGCGGGAACCACCGATGGCGATGGATCAATTACAGGGCTTTACACCATATTAGTTGAAGGTGATGATATGAACGAACCGATTGCTGATACCGCTCGATCCATCCTCGATGGACACATTGTCCTGTCACGAACCATTGCCGCACAAAATCACTATCCTGCTATCGACATTTCAAACAGCTTAAGTCGTCTCATGCCGGAAATCACATCGACGGAACATCAACAGCTTTCCAGGAGATTTCGTCAGGTTTTAGCGGACTATGAAGCGATACGAGACGCATATAATATTGGTGCATATACGGTTGGTATGAATCCACGGAGCGACTATGCCCTCCAGCATATCGACGCGATGAATCAGTTCCTTCGACAGGGAGTTGAAAAGAGCGCTTTTGAGGAAACAGCCATCCAATTGGTGAATACTTTCACTGATGCCGATTCTCCTTCGGCCGGGTAATTGACCATTTCTTTCATCTCCGCACTTCTTCATTCTTGTTCACATTTCGCGGCGCATCCGTTGAAAGGTAATACCGTTTTCAGTTTCAAATGAGCTCATTGGAAATCGTGCTATCGTATGAATAGTCGCATCTGGAACTACAAATGGTATAAGCCGTCACTCAACGCAACTTTCCACTCCCATCCTTGATGCGAATGATACAATTGCCACTGATAAACCGTCGAAATGACAATGACAGAAAATGAAAAAATACCGCTTTAATCTCGAAGCTGTACTACAACAGCGCAAATTAATCCACGAACAGAAAGCCAGAGAATTCTCTGCCGCAATGCATCAGTTGCAGGTGGAGGCGCGTCGATTGTCGGAGTTTCGCTGTCAGCAATCGGAAACACTTTCTGCGTTTCGGAAAAAAAAGCAGGATGGACTTACCGTGCGCGACTCCGTCCTCTACTTGCCGTACTTAGATCGTCTGGCAGAAGCGGAGAAAGCGCAAGCTGCAGTGGTGGCAGAAGTGGAAACTCGTGTCAAAGCCGCAGGGAAAGCGTTGGAACACGCGCGAGTTCAGTATGAGATTATGGAGAAAATGAAGGAAAAATCTCGTCAGACATATAACGATCAATTAAAGCATGAGGAAAACCGGTTTCTGGATGAGATCAGTACCATGCGGTATGAATCCGCCCCGAAATCAAATGGCTGACTATAGGTTCGGATCATGGTGACAAAGATTTTAGGTCTGCTTGCTCTGTTTTTTTACTTTACCGCGCTGGTATTCGGGCTCATTCTGTATCTGAGTGCGGATCGACGGGATCTGATGACGGCTGGTGAAATCATTGGCTATGCAACAATCACGAAGCCCGAAGCGGAGGAGATTCAAAAACTCATGGATCGCGAAAACGAGTTATCCTACAAAGTCGAGCAGTTGCAATCAGAGTTAATCGACAAACAGGCACGGATTGATAAAATGACGGCGGAGATCGATCAACTGCAGGAGAAATTTGATGCGCTTAAGGCCGATAAGCAAAAGTATGAAAAGGGACAGGCGTTGGCAACAGATTTGCTAGCAATGAAACCGCAACAAGCCGTTGCAACATTGACAGAAGCGGAAGATACGCTCCTTGAGTTTTTCGTCGCGTATGCGATGCCCTTTATGCGTAAGACGCCACAGCACAAGAAATTCATGGATACTGTTGCTAAAAATAATCCAGTTCTTGCAGCACAAATTGAAGCACTCGTTGCCAAAGAGGAAGAAAGAATAGCCCAATAATGTCAGACTTTTTGTTTCAGCCTTTGCCGACTTCAGCAAATGCGACGTCGTTGCCTGAAGGCGTCTCGGGAGAGAATCAGAACGATTCTCATTCTACAGATCGTTTTAGAGAGGTATTGGAGGCGTTACTCGCTCGGTCTGAACCCCATGTCCTCCAGGATGAGACCGATGACACTTCAGCGGCGCAAGGCTTTCGAGAATCAACGTCTCAACCGATTAACGAACCAACACATAACCAGCGGTCTGGATCTGTCCCTGAAAAGCGCAAAGGCATTACGGATGAGTCCTTGAAGCCGAACGTTGATCGCAAGGAAGGGGTCATCGGGCGGCAAGCGGCGGAGCAATCCACAATCCACAATTCCGGCGCGTTGACGCCGGTGCACAGCACTGGGAGGGATGGTGTTCGAGACACCCAAGGCGACAGTTCCAGTGAAGTCCCATCGACTCGGCCAAGCACGACAGTCCCGATGTATCAAGACACCACTGACCACCCCGCAAAGCCTACGGTTGACCATCGTGATGCGCCCGTCGAGCGGCAAACGGCGGAGCCATCCCGAAACCACCATTCCGGCGCGCCGAGCCGGGTGGCGGGCATCGGCAAGGACGCTGTTCCAGACACCGAGGATGGCCGTTCGAGCGAAGTTCAATCGGCTCCGCCAAGCGCGCCCGTCCCGATTTATGAGGGAACACCGGCGCTACAATTGCCGCAAGTTGAGCACAGCAAAATTTTCCAATCCGATGATCCGGCTGCTATAAACGCCGTCCCACAATCGATTGCTCCTGACAGAATTCTCGGCGGAGCCCGAACCACAGGTAGACGAACAGTTCGCGCCGCAAATCGCATCCCGACCTCCCCATCCCAGAACGAATTCCGGCCGCTAATCACCTACCGTCAGAACCAAGGTAAATTCTCCGTCATGTTCCAGTTTCGCCAGGCGCCACCGGCTTCCCCAGCCCAAAGCGGGATGATGGAAACACAAGCGGATTTTCAGCGTGTACCGCAAAATTCCTCTGGATTTTCCATCGTAGAAGAATCTGGTTTCCCAGCAAGGGATGTGACGACAATTCCCATGTCAGTGCCAGGGAGCGCATTAGATCGAGAAACCAACGCGACGCCTATTTCGACAGATGGGATTATCATACAGATACAGCGGCTTATTGCGCTTGTACGTGAACAACTATCTTCTGCGCAGCCTTCACTGACAGATCGATCGACACCGCTGTTGCACGTTGTGTTTGATCCAGTAAACGTGGAAATAACACCACATAACGGCGGCGCCACGATTCGCCTCCCCCGGCATGAATTTCTGCATCCGGGGCTCGATCTCCCGGGCCTGGCGCGGAGCATTTTACCCCCGGCAGCGGGCACACAAATGCACGCGGGCGTTGATGCGAGCAAACCTCAAGAGATGGGTCCGAGCCTTCAGGGGCGGCGCGATACTCTCAGTACAGTTGACCGGGAGATGATTAGCCAAAGGTTGATACAAGCTCAAGCTCTGATTCAGCATCTGAATAGTGCCATCCTCAATGCTGTCAGGGATTCGGAGAGCTTAAGCACCTTGGAAGTGGCAGTGACCGTGAGCGCATCTGACATCCGGTTGAGCCTACAGGTGTGGGAGACAGCAGAAAAAGACGCGCTGATTTCCATTGCAAATACCGTCGAACTCGCGTTTACAAATGGGGAGACGGTCTCCCATGCCGTCTCAGTTGATGACGTTATTCAGCATGATACAGAATCTAGCACTGCTGTTTATCCCGCTTTCGATTTGCCTGAATCAGAATCAAATTTCGCTCAGCCGCAGCAAGCGGCGATGCGCCCAACGGAAAAAGGTACTAGCTCAACAGTGGCCGCTGGTCGCGAGGATCATGTGAGCGTTCCTATAGCTGACGCGGTGGTTCTTCCTTCCCGAGCGCCTGCGATTCCTGAATCAGTTTCGTCTCAGCCGATACCCACGGAAAACCGGCGGTCGATTCGCGAGGCAATTGTTTCTGCGATTCACACCCAAATGGCGGAATCAGAAGTGGAAAATTTCCGCGAGTTTTTTTTGGAATTGCCGTCGCTGGGCCGTGTGACGATACGCTTATCACACAACACCGACGGGATGACCGTCCAACTGGATACGGAAACTCAACAGGGCAAGCAAGTGGTGAACGAGGAGTTTCCGGCGATTCAGAATGAACTTCACGCTCAAGGGATTGACGTCGCCCGGTTTGAAGTCTCCGCGTCCCAAGCTCAACCAGGCGTGGTCGGTGAAAATCAAGTGGAGCGCACCTCGGAGCCAATACCGCCGGACCGCCGCCGGTTGATTCGCCAGTCCATCGTTGAAGCGATACAGTCCCAGTCGGCTCGACTCAAATCGGACGACTCTCGCCAGTTCCCACTGGATCTCCCATCCGTGGGGCCGGTGAAAATTCAGTTATCATATCAGGCAGACGAGATAAGTGTCCGAGTGCACCCACCAACCCGCCAAGCGGAACAGATACTGACCGAGGAGCTACCGGCCCTTGAGAGTAACCTTCACTCTCAAGGAATTGACGTCAGCCGGCTTGAAGTCGTTGCACCGCCAATGCAGCCACCCGTGGCGGCAGATAATCGAGTGGAAAGTGACGCCGAGCCGAGCCCCGCTGAAATCCGCCGGCTGATTCGACGGACGATTGCTACCGCAGTCCATGCTCAGATGGCGGAGTCGGAACAAGGAGCCCTCCGCAAGCAGGTCCTGGATTTGCCACGACTGGGTTGGGTGACGGTCGAAATAACTCCAGACGAAGAAGGAGTGACCGTCAGTCTACATCCGGCAACTCCCCAGGCCGAGACATTGCTGACCGACGAGTTGCCGGCGATTCAGAATGAGCTTCACTCCGAAGAGGTTGACGTCGGCCGGCTTGAAGTCGTTGTACCGCCAATGCAGCCATTCGTGGCCGGTGACAACCGCGTGGAGCCTACCCCTGAACCAGTACCACCGGACACCCGCCGGTCAATTCGGCAGACCATCGTTGAAGCGATACAATCCC
>JAPUIP010000078.1 GCA_027296925.1 Candidatus Poribacteria bacterium
ACACTAAAGTGATCTGAGTTCGGCTGCGTCTGATCAAAAACGGGGGCATGGAAGTCAAAAGTAAGCACAACGGATCCGTCATCGGTGCCACCAGCGACCGAGGCTCCTGAATATGGCAAGTCCGCGATCGTCTGTGGTGGCAGCGGATGCCATATGGACGTATCGCTCGCATCTGAGTGCGAGGTGAACGCTGACCAAAAGTCATCCGGAAGAGCCGGCGGGTCCGTGCTGGCGTGGGCGGCCCAGAGCAGTTTCACCCTCACATTCGTGGCAGATCTTATACCGCGATTATGGACGCGCACATAAATTTGATTTTGCGTATCCGACGTTGGGCTTTCGTGAACAAAACTGTCGAACTCCACAGATGTTGCCGGCGGTGCTGTGCGGAAAGTAGGCGCATCGACCTTGATGTCGGCGCTTTGCCAATAAGCTATGAACCCGCGAGTCTGTTCGAAGGTGACGCTGGATGGTTGTTCTGTGTTGCCCCAGTCGAGCCTGTTGTCACGGAGGAAAATGTCAACCCCGCCTCGCCCGCCAAAAGGATCGGCTATCGTTCGAACGGCCTCGAAGGCGTTGATCCTGCCGTAGCCAAGCTTTGGCAGAGCCCCACTTTCCGGAGCCGAATAGCCCTTTACGTCCGAGTATTCACCGACTGAATCCGATATCTTGTCGGCCGTGTCCTGCAGGAGCCGTTGCACCTGAAGTCGTGTCAACGAATCATCCAGCGAAAGTATGAGACCCGCCACACCGGCCACCAACGGCGCCGAAAACGAGAGGCCTCCAAAACAGAACGTATAATTCAAATTGATGGGGGGATTTTCGCACGGATGGTCCAAATTCTGTTGCAAGAAATTTTTACCCTCCATTCCCTGCAGGTCCGCAGTGACCGCGCGTAAGGTCCCGCCGTCGGTTGGAGCGAGAACATTCAGGCAATCGCCGAATCCTCCCGGGGAGACCTGATCTTGGTTTGTGGATCCGCCAACTGCAATTACGTTTGGAAGCGAAGAAAGATCCGGAACATCCGGACTGCTGGGGTTGCAGTTATCATAACTTTCGTTTGTCATCGCGACAAAGATTACCGCTCCCAGACCGCCGCGGCCCTCGGTTGCCGCGTCGTTGATCGCGTTTCTGACGTTCAATGGCACGGGATGAAATCGAGGGTAACCCCAAGAAATGTTGATCACATCCGCACCCATTGATTGGGCGTATTGGATCGGCAACTGGTGTATTTCGATCGGCTGGGAGGAAGAAAAGCGAACCGGAAGGAGCTTGCAGTTCGGGCATGTGCCGACCACGCCTTCACGGTGGTCATCAACGAACGGACCGTTATACGCGCGTGCTAAAGCCGCTCCGGCGACGGCAGTTCCATGTGTATTCCTAATCAACGGTTCGTCGGGAGTGACATCTTTGTCGCCACAGTGATCAGGATCAGCGTTTGGATGAAAGTCGGGACAGGAAGCGAAATCCCAGCCGTGAACATCATCCACATAGCCGTTCCCGTCATCATCCAAATCGTTGCCGGCCGTTTCTGCGAGATGTGTCCAAACGGCGTCCGCCAAATCCGGATGGTCGGTCTCGAAGCCACTATCGATCACCGCGATGATGATATTTGAGCTTCCAGCGCCGAATGACCACGCAAGGTCGATGTCGATGTCAGCGTCCTCCGTTCCAGATCCCTGGCCGGTATTGTGTAGGTGCCACTGGTTTTCAAAAAATTTATCATTCGGGATAACAGATGCTTGGCGCCATTCCACTGCGCGATAGAAATTTGGAGACGCGAAGATGACCCCCGGATAATTGTTGATCGCATTCGAAACCTCCAGCGCATTGTCGGCTGGCACCCTAATCACGAAACTCCGCGGATCGAAAGGATTTTTCCTGACGATTTCCGCATCAAACTCTTCTGCAATCACATCGATGTGTTCAGGCTTATTTTCGTCGGCGATCTGAACGATGATCTTGTTGGTCAGTATCCATGGGTTTTCGGACTCTCCGATTGTAACGAGTAAGCCAGTATCCACGATATCAGTCAGGTCTGGCTGGGAGCCGATCAGTTTATCGGTGAACTCTCTAAGACTTGCCACATCTTTTGATTTGTCGGCAGGGACGGCAATTCCGATGATATTGCGCGACAACCCGGTGATAGGCTCCCCGCGGAGTTCCTTGATTACTTTGCGATACCGGTTGGGATTGGCCACCAATTTGTTAGAAAGTACGACTGCAACCCGGTCAAGTAAGATATGTGCGGGGTAAGTTTCGCTCCCTTGTTCGAATTTGGTCTCAATTTTTCTTGCCTGGGCGGCCGTGGATTTGCTCTCTTGGGCGAACGTGGGTGTGCCCAATAGTGGACCGGCAACAAGGGGTACGAGAGCGAGCAGTGTTGAAAAACGAAGCCACCCTCCCCACGATCCTTTTTGAAACTTGGTTGGGATAACGCTTGTTACCATGATCTTCAGCATTTGATTACCTCCCTATCGGCTGCAAGGGGTCAGAGCAATCCAACGCAAAGCTACCACACATCTTAATACCACATAAAATACATGGGCCAGTGGTGGTTGAGGGCCTAAAAAAGTGATGCCCTGAAGTTTCGTCGGTGCCATTTGCCAGAAATTGACCTAGGACAAACTAATTTCCTCCGAATTCTTCCTCCAAGATACGACACCGCGACCACCCCATCAGAAGCTGGTAGACAGAAGCGAGACATTATATCGGAAGTTCTGCTGTGTACTGCGATAAATCTGTTGACGCCGGTATCCAGAATGCACTTTCCTGGTGCGACCGCTGATTTGGGGAAAAACGGGGATGCCGTCGACGATGCCCGCACAACAGTCGGAGCATTACCCTCTTAAATTGAAAAACTTTTTCTTCCTTTTTGCGGTCATGCCCAGTCATGATTCGGTTCGTGTATCGTGCTTCCAACAATAACGTCAGCGATCAACAGCCAAGACGCACGTTTTGATTGATTTAGCTCGAAATTCTCTAGCGTACTTGCTGATTTCCAGCGGGGATGAGATAATTACGGGCCGGTTCCACGCTGGACGGCGCTGTACACAACACTGCCTGCGGCTTTCCAATGGATGATATTGACCTATGGCTGACGGCTCTGGGATT
>JAPUIP010000780.1 GCA_027296925.1 Candidatus Poribacteria bacterium
GCCTTCCAACACTCCGAAGTGCAGCCATTGAACGCTGGAAGGCACCGATTTTAATTGGTGACCCGGATTGGGAGCTCGAAAGTCGTAATCGGTGGGGTGCGGGAGAAGATCTGCCATCGACCTTAGACTTTGTGCGCACACTTTCGGCGGCTGAGAATCTGGTGGCGGTGTTCTGCGGGCACATTCACTTCACGCACGCTGACGCGATTCGCCCACATGCTGTCCAGTATGTGGGTGCCCCCGCGTATGCCGGCGAAAAGCGACTGGTAGAATTTCGTCCTCTCGGTGGATAGATGCCGGGGATAATTGGCAATCTGGGATGATTGGGCTTCAGTATTCCCAGCGAGCCAATTCCATCCATGCGGTGAGTTCCCGCTGCGTGGGGGTGAACCGCGCCCGTATTTCCGGCGGAAAGTAAAAGTGATGGCAGTTTTTGGGCTCGCGGGTCATGACGTTGTAATGCGCATGGACATAGTTGTAATACAGGTTTGATCGAACAGGATGGGTTGTTTTCGGCAGGCCGTCGTGGATGACCGTTTCGGAAAACATCAAGACGTCACCGGCGCTACCGGTGACCGCGACCGTTCCCGGAAGCTCTAAACGGCTGTAGTTCTGCCAGGTCAGGTCGAAGTTACTTTTATGGGAGCCGGGCAGCGCAACGATACACCCATCCTCGGGGCCATTGTCCGTGAGGAAGTAGACGAGGTTGAACATACGGCTCCGGATGACGCCGTTGCGATAGGAATAATCTGTGGTGGGCACGCCGCGATGCCAGCCGCCCTGTTGCGCGCCGTGGAATTTTGAGATGGACCATGTGTTGATGAGTTGCGGTTCGCCTACGAATTCACGAAGATAGGGTACAACACGGGGATGGTCGATGAGGCGATCGAAGATGCTGTCCAGACGTGGCAGGCCATTGAGCCGAATCTGATGCCGGCGGCTCGTTTCGCGTGTCGGGCGACCGGGACCGACAGCTTCCATCCACTTATCTTCGAAGGTCTGGCCTTCGAGATGTTTGATGACACCCAAGAATTCCGCACATTCGTCGGGAGCGAGAACGCCTCGGAGCATGAGAAAACCTTGAAGGTCAAACAGGAAGCGTTCTTCGATGCTGACCTGTGTATCTTTGGGTTCTGACATTTTTCCCTCCTTTGTCTAAGATCGAGTTTGTTCTACTTTGGCGTGCTAAGCGATGTGGCACGAAGTGCAGGGCTTTCCAGTACCTCGGGGTTCACAACCGACTCCGGCCTCCGTCCGGTTAATACCCTTGCAACCGATGACGCCGCGGATACCTGCAGGTCATAGACCGACTCGTTGGACAGAAACGCGGCGTGTGGGGTTAGAATGGTGTTTTCCAGGTTGAGCAGCGGCTCATCAACATCCGGGGGTTCTTGAGGCAACACATCCAGGCCAGCGCCGGTAATCCAGCCTTCGTCCATCGCTTTGTGGAGGGCAACCGTGTCGATGATATCGCCCCGCGCGGTGTTGATGACGTAGGCGGTGGGTTTCATCTGACGGAATTCTTCCTCCCCCAACATTTGCTGCGTCTCGGCTGTCAACGGCGTGTGGATGGTGATGAAATCGGATTGCGCCAGGAGTTCGGGCAGATCGACCGACTTTACCCCGAGCGCTTGAAATCTCTGTTGAGAGATGTATGGATCATACGCAATGACGTTCAATCCGAAGGCCTGAGCTTTAGACGCAATCGTTCCGCCAATTTTGCCAAGTCCAATGATGCCCAACGTTTGCCCGCGTATTCGGCGCATTGGCGGTCCGACCTCTCGGTCCCAATTCCTATTTTTGGCGTGGTGATTCAGCGTGGCAATCTTCCGAGCGCACGCCAGCAGCAGTGCCATGGCATGATCGGAGACCTCATCAATGCAGTACGCCGGAACATTGGCAACAACGATTCCAAGTGCAGTTGCGGTCCCGATATCGATGTTGTCCACCCCGACGCCGCATCGCGCGATGGCTTTGCACTTTTCGGCGGCTTTGATGACGCCGGCAGTTACCTGCGCCCAGGTGGTGAGAATCCCATCGGCTTGGGGCGCTAAATCCGTGAGTTCCGCCTCCGTTCCGGTTTCAGCAACAATCAGTTCGGCACTTATTTCGGAGAGGACTTGTCGCTCCGGTTCGATAGAGGGCCAGGCGTAATCGGTTAAAAGGACTTTGTATTTTGCGGACATCCTTAATTTCCTTTCGGTGTGTTTCACCCGGCGGACCAGACCGGGAAGGGGCTTCGTCAGACACGCTCCCAGATGAGATGGGCCGTTTGCTGCTTGCCTTCCATCAGAAGGGGTGGCGTACGCAATGATGATATGTTACCATCAAAAGCAAAAATACGAGCCCTATCCACACCAATCCAGTTCGGATAGAGGCCGACTTCTACGAGCCATGAAACCAATTCATCCCAACCGCGGTATCATCGTCGGTGTCACGGGCGGTATCGCCTGCGGCAAATCAACTGTATCAAAACTTCTCGGCGAAAAAGGCGCGATTCCCATTAACTCGGATGCGATCGGGCATCAGTTGCTCAAGCGAGGAAGCCCCGTCATCGGTGCGTTGATTGAGGCTTTTGGCGCTGACATCCTCGATGAGTCGGGTGCCGTCAGCCGTCAAAAACTCGGCGCGATCGTCTTCAAAGATAAGGCCGCTCGCGAGCGTTTGAACGCGATTATGCACCCACCGATCGTTCAGCAATCCCGCTCAGAAGCAAGACGGCTTGTCGCTGAGGATGCGAATTGTATTGTCTTGATCGATGCGCCACTGCTCATTGAGGCGGGGGCCCAGGATACCGTGGATGTCATTGTGGTGGTCACGGCTTCACCGGAGGTGCAACGTCAACGTCTGTTGGAACGAAGTATTGCGCAAAAACGACCGCTCAGCCGAACTGAAGTGAAGGCGCGAATCGATTCCCAAATGCCGCTGTCCGAAAAGGTCAAATATGCCGATTTCGTCATCGAAAATGAGGGGACGATTGAAGAACTGCGCCAGAAAGTAGATGAGCTCTGGCACAATCTCCGCGCCCTTCGAGAACGCGCCGATATGAGATAGAGGGACAAGTACCCTGACGGGCATTTCATTTCCCTTCGGGCCTAATTCCCCATTTCAGCGGGCGCTGCAATCACCAATGGTTCGATACCCGGCAATTGTATGCGCCTGAGGATTGTGCGGGCCTCCTCCTTATCCTCGAAAAGCCCAAGTGTTATGCGGTACCAGGGTTCGGATTGGACAGTGACGTAAGCGAGTTGGATATCCTCATTCAGCTCTAACGCTTCTAAAGACTCGATCAGTGCATGCGCTTTTTCACTGCTTTTGAGTGAACTCACCAAAACCGTGTATTTTGATGTGGAACTTTTGCTGAGTTCAATCTCTTGCGGAGGAGCTGACGGTTTTTCCTTTTTTCGTTCCAACTCTATTGATTTAGCATAGTCTCGCGCGCATTGCGCATTATCGCCTAAAAAGGCGTATGTCAAGCTACGGTACCTATGAGCGAGGGCATTTTCCGGCGCAAGCTCAATAACCGTTGTGAAGTCAGCAATCGCCTTCTGGTATTCACCCAGTTCTCGGTAGAGCATGCCTCGATTATAATAAGCCTGCGCACCGGTTGGGTCGGTGTCGACCGCCTGTGTATATATTGCAATCTCCGCTTCGAGCCCCTCAATTTCTTTAGCGGCACGCTGGCGGGTAGATAATACTCCCCAAACAAGTACCGCAAACACTGCAATCATGCTAAGAACAGCTAAAATCCTGATCAAATTTCCTCCCTTCCCGTTGCATGTTTAAGAGCTTCAATGTCGTCCGCCTTAAGACGACTTTTCCGCCCACCACGTCCTCGGATGACCAGGGGCCAGCGGACGACAGTTACTCGATGTTTTCCTAACCCATCAGATCCCGATGGAATATCCGTCGCGACGCGGATCTGCGCCACCCATGAGTGAACCCTCTTCTGAATCGACGGCGATGCCTTGACCGCCTCCCACCCCAGCCGTCCAGTCGGGCATCACATGAATATCATGACCGCGCGCCGTTAGTTCTTCCCTGACTGCAACCGGAACGCGCCCTTCCATGCTAACCTCGAGGCCTGGACGATCAACGCGAACGCGAGGGGCTTCAATTGCCGCCTGAATATTCATGCCGTGTTCGATTAGGTTCAAAACCATCTGTGCTGTGGTCTGCAAGATACCATGACTCCCCGGCGTCCCGATCACCGCGAAGAGTTTCCCGTTCTTCCACACCTGGCAGGGAGACATGCACATCTCGATCTTTTTGTGTGGCGCGATGGCGTTCGGGCTTTCCGGCAGGAGGTCAAACCAGTTCATAAAGTTGTTGAGGAACATGCCCGTCTCACCGAGACTTACCCCGGAGCCAAAGGCAGAACCGAGACTCTGCGTCACTGCAACGGCATTGCCCTCGCCGTCAACCACATCGAAGTGCGTGGTACATTCATTGATCCACTCTTCTGGACTGCCCGGTAACACCTCGCCCGGAAGTTTGTCCTTCGTGTAACGATCACCACCGCCGACCGATGCGCGGTAGCCGATTCGCTTCCGTTGGGCGGCGGCATAGCCTTTGGAGAGCAACCCGGAGATGGGGGGATTCTGTGCACAGGTGTATTCGGCGCGATCGGCGCTAGCCAGCTTAATCGCTTCGATCAGTAGATGGAGATATTGCGCTGAGTTATGCCCCAGATCGCCGAGCGGATCGTTCTCTAAGATGTTGAACGTTTCGAGATATTGAAAACCGGAACACGGCGGCGGTGGACAGTAGATCTCATATCCTTTGTAGGTGGTTGAAATCGGCGCGTACCATTCCACCTGAAAATCTGCTAGATCTTTCGCCGTGATCAAGCCGTCATTCTCGCGGGAGAATCGATCGATCTCCTGTGCAATTTCGCCACGATAGAAGACTTCGGCGCCGCCTTCGACCACTCGCCGGAAGGTGCGTGCAAGGTCGCGCTGCACCAGGATCTCGCCGGGGCGAGGCGTCCGTCCCCGTGCCACGATGATCTCCGCTCCGGTCGGCGAGAATCGGGACACCGCGCCTGCCATGAACTCAGCGTTTTTGGCCGTCACCGCGTAGCCGTTTTCCGCAAGTTCAATCGCCGGCGTAAAAATATCTTCGCGATCCATGCTCCCGTATCGATCTAGCAGTGCCAGCCAGCCGCCGCAAGCGCCGGGAACCATTCCCGACCGGATGCCGACCTCGCTTGACCCCGGTGCCGAATAGGCATCAATCGTCGCTCCGTAAGGGCTTGTCCCCATGTAGTCGAGGACGTGGATCCCCTCTTCTTTGGCGTTATAAATCAACATATAGCCGCAGCCGGCGATGCCCGACATGTACGGCTCGGTGACGTTGAGGGTGGACGCAACAGCAACTATCGCGTCGAAAGCGTTGCCGCCCTGAAGTAACGTCCGCACGCCCGCTAGACTTGCAAGTGGGTGTGCGCTGGAAACCATGCCTCGCGTGCCGGTCACGGTTGGACGATGCGTAACCCCATGTGATGGAAATGCCATAATGACCTCCTGTTTAGGTGTGGATCTGAAAATTGAAGCTGGAGCCACTTCTGTCTTATGAATTCACACTCTGTTTATGTGAAATTCGGTACAGAAAAAATGCAGATATACAATTGACAAAACAGAGAAAATCAGTATAATGGGTAATTGTAAAATAACTTGTCCTTAATCTTTCAGATGGATTTCGAATCAGAGGAAAGGAGATGTAGATTTGTGAAGTGACCCCATTTTTCTGGACACTTTTTGGGCGTTTTTAAGTGGGGTCTTTGCTGTGGACACTCATATCTTTTTCAAAATCTTACCCTTACCAAACGGAAAGTGTAATTTGTCTCTGGATAGAAGTTGGGAAGTAGGCTTTTCTGCACCGTCAACGTCGGCAATCCAAGCTGAAGACTACCATGTTGAAGCTGAAGGGCTGCTTTTGGGGCGGGGTTATAGAGGGCTTCTTTCCGAAGTCCTGCTGACTTGTACGCATCTATGATAGCCCCAATATAAGAACCAAAAAAGACTATAGCTCCAGCCGTTCCTAAGGCATCATTACCTCCACTATCAAACTGCGAAAAAGCCACCCCATATCCTAGCATCTCTGCACCCAAGAACGCAAAGCCCTTTACTATATCGCCATTGTAAAATTGACCGGCACCAAAACTAGGGTAAATGCTTATTAGCAGAGCTAACCCTCTCGACTTTCGCCGAGCATCAAACAAAATAAATTCATCTCCAACAACATTCATCATTTGTATTGCCCAGCGAGAACGGGCTTGGACGAAGGAAAACGTATAAGAGCGGGGTGTTTGATGTCGGCTGGAATCTTTTTTCAACGTGTAAATGATTTCGCCATGACACTTCACAGTGGCGCTGATGCCTGAAATGTCAATAGACACGTTAGTAAACTCAAGCGATATCGCGTTCCATTGCCTCAGCTCTGTCTCTATAATGATTTCCCTAGAGGCGTCCAGATTCCAGAAACAGCTTTTGATGAGCTTCATATCCTTTCTTCGATAGCCTTCCTGAAAGCGCTGCAAAACTTTTTGAATCCGCTGTTCCTCAATGCTTGCACTAAAAGCTGTGGATGCGAACATCACCAAACCCACAAAACACAAAATCAAAACCGCACACGGGTTGTGTTTCATCTCAATCACCTCACTTTCCCAAAATGTAGACTCACCAACGCTCCACCAAATGACACCTCCCGATTCAAATTTGCGTAGCCATAGAGCCCAAGCCCAAACCACGAAGATAGTGACAAGAGTAGTTGACCTTCGCGGAGGGAAGCACGAGAACTTCCGCTTTCGCTTAAAATCGATAACGCAACGCATCGAAGCGAAAGTCAAAACTCCCGATGCTTTTAGCATTGGAAGGCAGATCTGGAGCCATTACCAATCGCGGCACCGACCAGGCGATGAAATTCGATTCAACGTTTAACAGTGCGTAGCGATTATAATGCGATGCTCTCAACACGAAGCCGTCGTAGATGCCGAACCCGAGTCCTAAGATGAGCCCAATCCCCGTCCCGCGTCGCAGGTTTTTCGTCCAATCCGGATCATCTTCCAACAGGGAAACGCCCGTCCCAACTAGGGCGCCCGCGGCCCCACCGTAGACGATATCTGTGGCAACCGTTTTCATCCCTGACGAATTCGCATCAGCGTTTGAAATGAAGGTGAGTAGTAGTATGGGTAAGATTATCCAGCCGGCAGTTTTGCAGTAGAATGATTGCATAAGAATTCTCCTTATTGAATCGCAGTTTACGGAATCAATATCCGTCCACCGCTTGCGATGACGGTCGTACCGGTCACATAGCTGGCCTCTTCGCTAAGCAGAAACGCAATGACGTTTGCCATCTCTTCTGGCTTACCTAAGCGCCCTAATGGTGTGGTTGAACGCAGGTGCTCTCGCATCTCCGACGAGACTTCGTACATCATATCCGTGTCAATCGCCCCCGGCGCAACCGAGTTAATCCGAATGTTGTGTGGCGCGAGGGGTTCACAGCACGATTTTGTTAAGGCGATGACGCCCGCCTTTGCGGCTGCATAGGCAAGCTGATTGGGCCGGACCGCCAACGCCGCGATCGATGAAACATTGACGATGCGTCCAAACTCTCTTTGGATCATCCCGCCTTTAACGGCCCAAATGACGTTGAAAGGCCCCGTCAGGTTAATCGTAATGATTTCGTCCCAGTGTTCCGGTGTGAGTTCATCAAAGTTCATATTCCCGACATCGCCGGCGTTGTTCACCAGTAGATCAATTGCACCGAGTTCGTCCGTCACTTGCGCTACCATCGCGTTGACCGCGGCCCGGTCCGCGATGTTTGCCTGAACGGGGAGCGCTCGTCGTCCAAGCGCACGTACCTGCTCACAAACCGCTTCTGCGGCTTCCGCGGATCTCACATAATGTACCGCAACATCTGCGCCTTCGCCGGCGAGTTTCATCGCAGTTGCTCTGCCGATTCCACGGCTGGCTCCTGTCACTAACGCAACTCTTCCTTCAAATTTCATGCGTCTGTCTCCCATGATTGATACGCGATGCCTAAATCCCCTCAATCGCAGTTTTGACCCACTTCAGATTAGGCATGGGCATAATCCCGTAGTTGTAGAACGATACAGCACGGACGCCCAGATCAGCCGCCGCTTTGACGTTCGCGGCGAGGGTTGCCGCATCTGGACTGGCGGGGGGATACGCGCAGACGCCGACCCACACCTTATCTACCTGCCCGTTCATCAGGGTTGCAGCGTTTTGAACAGACTGCTCCAGCGATTCCGGCGAAGGTGTGTAGCATAGAATCTCGTACCAGTCCACAATCTCTCGAATCTGTTCCGCGTTATACCCCGCATGCCGGCGAGTCCCCATAGCCATCGATGAGATCGGCGCTTTGGAAACAGCTTTGATCTCTGCGATGAGTGAACTGACGACGGATTCGCGCATGTCGAGATATGCGCGTGTTTCGGGAACATTCGCGCACAATTCGTCGAACCCAATCTGGATCGGCTCTCCCGACGCAAAACTGACAGCGAGCTCGCATCCCACGCCGTTTGCGAGGGCTGCGATATCAATGCCTGCTGCCCGACCACGTTTGCGGCAACTCTCGCAGAAGCAGAGCCCAAGCAGAAATCGATCCATCTCTCCCAGCGGAATGCCGATCTTTTCATGCCCATGATAATGGCGTCCGCCTTGATAATCGCACGACTCCAGTTCGACCGTAGCGAAATTGTAGTTTGTCGTTAAGTCTTTCACGAGCGCACACATGTACTCGCGGACATCTTCATTCGCCGGGCAGAGCGCGTGCCAACACGGATTGCCAAAGACATCGCGTTGCGCCACTTCCGGCTGGTTCCGCCCGATTTGTGAGTTGTGGAGGCACACCGTCCAGGACGAGAGCTTCATGCCGTGTCGATCGCACCCATCGGAGATCAGCCGCAACGGATTGACGGTTTCCGCAAGTGGCGACACCGGAGGTTCAATCCGGGTGTTTGTGTATAAGGATCGATCCGGTTGAAAATAGATTGCCGCCTGCGAACTGTAGAAGTTGTTCTCCCGTTGATGCACGCGCAGGTGATCGACGCTATGATAGCTCGTCGCTACGCTGAGCGTGTTCAAGCCAATTTCGTTTTTGAGGGTCGAAATGACGGAATCGACGCCCTCATCGATGACATCCCATACGTAAGACCAGATACTTAAGATTTCCATATTTTCCCTTTATCTTTGGTGATTTTGGCGAAGCCCCCGCTTCACCCGCCCCACGAAAAAGATGAGGCGTGTTCGCTGAAAGTATGATACAATAATCCATTGCAATCCCAGATCCGACGGGGGGTGAAAAACCGTGAAACAGCAAAAGTTAAACAGCGCGAAATCCTGCACAACAGGGTCGAAGTATCCTCCTCATACACGTCCTCCAGCGATTAAACCGGGCAGTTATAGCGAATATCTGCACCAGCACCCGGAGGTTGTAGAGAAGGAACTCCGAGCAATTGGTATCGATCCAGATGAGTTGATGCGGATGTTACTTGAAGGCGGCACAGTTATCATGAAATTCAATAATTCCAAAAATGCGACGATTACGAAGGTCAAAGAAGAGACATGAAGCATCTAAGTTTCTTTGGGAACAGTACAGCACTCTAAACAGATATCATGAAATCTGGACGCATATGGACGAGTACGGCGCAACTATTCGGAACGACGACATGGGCGTATTCTACCTCCCATCGCGAGCGATTTTTGAACGCATGACGCCGCATTCCGACCCGGTTGGACTGGTTTTCACAGATGGCTCTTTTCTCGTTGTAAAGGAAATCTTCGAGTACGGTTATCGCCATGACACCGCAACAGCACCGCAGATCTACTTCCTTGAGTACAGTTATCATTACCAACGTCCACAAGATCACACGTTCTTCCGATACGATTACCACCCCGGAGTTGGTGCTCCTGAGACCCACCCGCTATACCATCTCCATGCCGCAGGCTGGAAAGAAGGAGCAGATGATTTGCCCCAAGTACCGCGCTTTCCCGTGTTTCCCGTGACACTCGATGAAGTTTTGGAGTTTATCCGTGTTAATTTCTTCCTGTAGAGCGCTTCACGACAATTCTTCCAGCAACGCCTTCGCTTCCTTCAGAT
>JAPUIP010000781.1 GCA_027296925.1 Candidatus Poribacteria bacterium
TCCAGCAGATCACGGCGATCCGTAAGAAAACGCGTGAACTCAACCTTGCCGTGTCAATGGTCACGGGAGATCTCCCGATTCCGATCAACAACGATCAGGGACCGGACGCCTTGCGAAATATCACGCCGTACCTGGACTTGGCAGAGCTATTGGGCGCAGACCTCCTCCGTATCGCGATGAAAAAAGAGGAGGATATCGTCTGGGCGCAGCGGGCATCGGATGAAGCGCGTGAGCGGCACCTCCGGTTAGCGCATCAGTCGCACACGCGCAGCCTTTTTGAAACGGTCGATGGGTCGATTGATGTCCTCAAGCGCGTCGGTCGACCAAACTTCGGCATCATCTATGAGCCAGCAAATTTAGATCTCTGTGGACAGGATTACGGCGTCGAAACGCTAAAACGGTTTTCGCCTTACCTGGTCAACGTTTATCTCCAAAACCACATCCGCCGCCCTGACGGCAAGTCGCATATCGAGACATGGATTCGCGGGGATGTACCCCACGACCCCATCCGCTTACAGGATGAGGGGGGGATTGACTTTCCACTTGTGTTTCAAGGACTGGCAGGGATCGGCTACGATGGCTATGTGACGGTACATCAGGCATTCACCGAAATCATGACGCCGGAGGATGCCGCGCAGCAGAGCTACGATTATTTGACGCAGCTTGCGGATTTTGAGAAAAGGTAGTTCACGGCAACCAAAGCCGCAACATCAAATAGTGTTACCTGTCTGCGGTTACAGGCAATCCGACAAAGAGGCGGCTGTCAACATCCACAAGCGGATCGACCTCGCTGGTCGCGGCGGCACGGGCGAAAACGACGCCAGGATGCTTGGCTCGCATGGCGCGGGCGAGAACGGTGAAGCCTTTCGGCTGGCCACTATCGCGCAATTCCCACGCGATCCGCTCCCGTTCTAATGCGTATCGAACGAGTGCTTCTCGCGCGCCAACCGTAACCGCGTAGAGTTCCTCAGGCGTCAAGCCTTCGCGATACCCGTGACGAATCACGACATTTTCCCCTCGAATGTCTAAGACTGTCCCCCGCGCTCCAACAACCGAAGCGAGTTGGCGTAGTCTACTGCGTGAGCGGCTTTTCACGGCGAGTAGCTGTGGACCGAGGTCATTGTCAGTGAAATCTCGACACGAGGCAATTCCCTCAACGAGCTCCTCGGCGTAGTCGTTCCATGTGGCTTCATCGTCATCTTTTTCGGCGATGGATGGTTGGTCAAATCCTCCACCGATGAACGGGTTCATGGAGGCTCCCGACTCCTTTACAACCTCGAAACCACGTTGCGTCAGACGCTCGGCGGCTTCAACGGCAATTTCGATTCCCTCGTGTTCCAGAAGGTTTTTCAACGCATCCGCGAGCACAACTTCGGTAATCAAGCCGTCAGGAGTCGCCATATCCCTTCCTACAATTTCTCCAATCTCGTCGCGTCCTTCAGGGGTGAGACTCAAACTTGCAAGTCCCCATATCGCGTCATGCCCCGGGGCCAACGCTGCGCATACATTCGGATCGCGTTTGAGATGCCCGGCGATGGAAAGCTGTTCGCCCGCTTCCCGTTGCCCTTCTTCAGTGATCGGCAGAAAAACCGCCGCTTGATCGCCGTCAAAGTCGGCGTTCATCAACTCACAGACGAAGGGATGAACTCGGATGACGCGGTCTGGCTGGCGCACCGGATGAAACGCGACAAAAGAAGAGGTCATATACGCCGGCGGGCGATGTAGAATAATCCACGAGCGAGCCATCAAGTCGTCGAGCACCTGTGCCGCGCGTGGCGTGCGCTTTTGCACCTCGTCGTCATTAGCGAGTTCCCTTGTGACCTGTGGCCCGTAGAGCGTCCACGCGATCTCCTCCGGAACCCCGACCTGATCGTAGCGCAACTCTGGTCCCGGCGCGATGACAGCCCGTCCGCTGAAAAGCGTTGATGACTTAAAGCGTAGGTGTTCCGGCGTCAGTAATGCGTCAAGATACGCCGTAACGCGCGTTTGCAATTGCTTGAGGGTTTGATGGGTCAGGCTCTCCGGCGCACCGCTTGCCAACATCCGGCCAACTCTCGCATTCACATCCACAAGGGCGTGGTACTCGGAAAGATCTTCACGCATACCCACCGCGTCAAGGGTTCGATCGCGGAGCCAGGGGTGAGGGACGGGATGAGCGAGCGCGAGGGTGTCTCTCGCCGGCGATGCAAATTGGAATTTCAACCCATCCTCGTTGAGTTCAGCACGGATGCCCGCGTCCGAAAGCCGCCATGTGAGATTCGCGAACATGGCAGTCGGGGGCCCCGCTTGTTCAACCGGCCCTGCCGCAACGCGAGCCGCAAGTGTATCGGCATCATCGCGTTCAGCAGCACGGGTGTTGAACTGCTCCCGCAAAGTCTCAAACACCGAGATGTTACGCAAGGTGTAGTACGCGAGTTCGCCCTGATCTTGATGAAATGTGTCATCTTCAATGTCCACTCGCCCAGATGCCTTGATTTTATCCACTGCGATATGGTAGGTACGTCCCCAGTAGACCCAGCCAACAGTGCTTGGTCGGAGAAGCTTTTTGCCGTCCTTTCCGAGGGAGAGAATTTCCATTCCGTCTTCAGGGAGTCCCGCTTTTTTGAGGCGTTCACGAAGTTCGTCCTCACTTGGTGAGTGAAATGGCGGTACAACCGCGGTTTCCCCCTCCGCGCGTGCAATCCGGCTCATTACCGCTTCACGGAGCTGACCAAAGTTCATCCGCCCATGCAAGCCGCCGAAGCTGTAGACGAGTTCCACCGGCGTGCCGTCGGCGAGGTGCGGCATCTCGTCATCAGGCAGGATGCGTGCAATCACCCCCTTCGTGCCGTGACGGTTGCTGAACTTATCGCCCGGCTCGATCGGCTCTGAAAAATTCAGACGTTTCGTGCACGACTGACTAATCACGATGCCATCTTCAAATGTATCTCCACCCCAGGAGATGAAGGCGGTCAGAAGGTTACGCCCACACCAGAAGTCAGGGGCGTCCGGCTCGTAGCCGGTCTGGACGATTGCCGGTTCTGGCGAAAAAGGCACCAACCACTGCCGCATCATGTTGGCTCCCATCAGTAGCCGCGCCGGATCGTTGTGTTCTAGGAAAGGAATCATCGATGCCGACAAGCCAAGACTTGCTTCGGGGTTATCATCGACGACAACCAATTTCCCATCACGAATCTCGGCGCCTCTGGCAATGGTCAGGATGCGAGCAATGTTCGGTCCCTCTGGTGTTTCAAATGGGCAAGTCCGGCCGAAATGTCCGGGGGTGAACACTTTTTCTCGGTTCAGGATGCGTACTCTTCGGAGGTGTACATGTTTGTCGAGCCAGTTGTGTTCTTGCAACTGCCCCGTGTAAGATTGTTCATCAAAGAAATCGCGTACCCATCTGTCAAGCGGGAGCCACGCCCGTGCGAGCGATACATTCCACGGCAGATCGGGTGGCGCTTCCCCCAAACGCCCGGCGAAATAGTCGTATAGTTGCTCACCAACGCAATGAATCTCGGCAACATCCAGCGCGTCATGCGAAGCGGTTGGGACAACAACGCGATGTACCCCATCAACCTCGAACACCCCTGCTTCATCCGGCTGTGGAATATCCCTGTATCCAACTTCAACGTCCTCCCCTGTTGATGCGAGTCCAATTTTGACGCGGCAGGTGTACTGCCCTGTGGATTCAAAATGATAGCCGGTCAGCGGCAGCCGGTCCGCAAGAAGCTGCGGCAATCTATCCGTCATAAAATGTGCAAACGATTCCTTATGCCAAAATGCGATTTCGTGTGTCATGATGTATCCTCCCATTCACTGGCGATTTCCTTCCATTCACGAGCGAGGCGTTTGACGCTGTAATGCAGACGCGACTTCACCGTACCTTCCGGGATGCCTAACTCAAGGGCGGCTTCCCGGATGTCCATTTCCGACTCATACACGAGACGAAGTACCTTTCGTTTTTCGTCTGGCAATCCATCGATCAGCCGCCATAGCAATTCATAACGCTCAACGTGTTCAAGCATCACGTCAGGTCCAAGCGACGAAACGTCAATCATCCAATCCGGCTCGGGCGGGTGTTCCTCCTCCTCATCGAATTCATCTGCCGGTATTTCGAGGGGTTGCTGCCGTCGTCGCCGCACGGTGCGTAGGTGATTAAGGGCCAGATTCGTTGCGATACGGAAGAGCCACGCTTTGAATTCGCCGCGACCATCCCACTGCGATGCGCACGTCCATACACGGAGAAACGCTTCCTGAACCAGATCTTCAGCGGCGCTTTCGTCCCATACCGCGCGTGTGATGTGGCGGCGAATCGCTTCTCTGTAGCGCGAGAAAAGCGTTTCAAACGCAGCGACATCGCGCTTACGAATTCTCCCAATCAGGTCTTGATCCGATTGCATCAGCGAAGTCCTTTCATGAAAGGCTTTCCCTTCAGAAGACGATTAAAGACTTCCACTGTAAATGACACCGCAGTGGGGTGAAAAGTTCATGACAGATATGAAAAATTTGGGGAGGACGAAAAAGATTCGGTAGGAAAGGGGGGAGATGGAGAAAGGGCGGGGCGATTTAAGTAAGTTAGAAGTGAAAAGT
Source organism: Candidatus Poribacteria bacterium (assembly GCA_027296925.1). GTDB lineage: Bacteria > Poribacteria > WGA-4E > WGA-4E > PCPOR2b > JAPUIP01. Next base: position 4,573 of record JAPUIP010000781.1, read on the forward strand.
GAAGAAGCTTGTGCTGCCTGTGCCGAGCTTCGAGGTAAGCTTCAAAGTATGAAAAGCGAGAAAAGCCGTTCGGTATCTACAGCCTCACTCAAAAGTTCAAAGATTGAATTCGAATTGGCTTAAAACGCGAAAGAGAGAAACCCTCAACTTTTTGGAAAGGACGTACACATGCTCACTCAGGAACAGATTGACTTTTACCACGAAAACGGTTACCTCAGCGTCGAAGATGTCCT
>JAPUIP010000782.1 GCA_027296925.1 Candidatus Poribacteria bacterium
TCCTCCTTGATCACATCGAAGCTCATCTGCTGATATGGTACGACTGAGTCGATACAAAAGCTACAGGTGTAGGGACACCCCAGGCTGCCAATCATCGGAACAATCTTGACAAGCGGGGCTTTCTGGAGCGTCTGTTCTACGAACTTCCAGCGTTCGCGCACGCCGGGAAGCGCATCCGGCTGCCGGCTTGCTTCAAGCCGTAAACCGACAGGACGGTGCGGCGCGCAGTCCTGCAAAACATCGTGGATGATCGTTTTGTCGGTGAACCCCAGAACGTAGTCGAAGTATTGCTGTGCATCCTCCGGATAGCAACGGGCGTGGGGACCACCGATTACGGTGACTGCGCCTCTGGATCGGAAAAGGTTGCTCAGCGCGTATGCAAGCTGTGCGGCTTGCGTGAACGCCCCGACGAAGACCAGGTCAACATTGTCCGGTAACTCATCGACCAAATTTTCGAAACCAGTATAACACACGAATGTAACGTCATGTCCCTCTTCTTCGCACCACGCAGCAACAACTTGGGGCATGATACTTGCGAGATTGGCGTGCATGAACCGCGCCCACAATGCTTTGGTCGGGTTTTTGGTGACGAGATCAAGAACGCCGATACGGAGTTTTCGCATAAGAGTTTCTCCTTTTTTGAGGTATATTTTCTGAGAACCCACGAATCGCCGAATGTATCACACAATAAGCTTCTCTAAATTCGTTGGACGAACCCCGAATTCTGCCTCGAATTCACGCCAGATTTCGGGAGGGACTTCTGCGGTCGCGGCTTCGTAGGCCTCCTCGACCTGCTGTTTATTGGCGGGCCCGACCATGACAATGCCATCGATATGTGCGGCCAGGCAGAATTGGAGCGCCAGGTGCCGGATATTGACACCGCGATTTTGACACCAGTGCCACATCGCGTGTGCCCTGGGTTCTGTTTCCGGCGAGCGCCGTCGTTCAGTATCAGGGTCGGGTTCCACACCGGTCAGCAACCCCATGCCCAGCGGGCTAGCGAGAATGATTCCCACATCATGCTCACGTGCTAACGGCAGCGTCGTTTGGGCAACCGATTGATTTAGCAGGTTGTAGTCTAGAAAGGTGAGCACGAGATCGATTTGCCCGGTTTCGATGGCACGTCGATGAAATTCGTGTGACCGCACGCCGAGACCGATGTGGCGGACGACGCCCTCCGCTTTCATTTTCAGTAATTCATCCAGGGCGCGCCCGGGAGCCAACGGATCTTCGATATCGATTGGATCATGGATGAGCACAGCGTCGAGGTAGTCGGTCTTGAACTGCTTCAGGCTATTTTCCACACTCCAGCGCGTGGCATCGGCAGAAAAGTCCTTCCTTCGCTCCGGGTGTGGCCCGACTTTGGCTTGCAGATAGACCTTTTCTCTCAACCCGCCTTCAAGCGCCTTCCCCCACCGGTGTTCCTCATGGCCGGGATACGTGTCGAGATAATCCATCCCCAATTCAATCGCGCGGTGGATCGCCTCAATGGTTTCGCGTTCTGGACCATTGTGTAACCATGCCCCACCCAGTCCCAGTGCTTTCGGTCGCATCTCAGTACGACCCAACCGTCGTGTTTCCAGGTCTGCCATAGGTCATCTCCTTGAAATTTCGGACATCTCCTGAACATCTGGTGCGCTGTCATTCTTCGACTTGCTTTCAGACGACACGGACAGAGTTGAAACGGTCTCCAAAACCGGACAGCCAAGATGCCATTCTACCAGAAAGCGATAGCCTTGTCAACATCCATTCTGCAAAGAGATAAAAAAAACGCCCATCTTCACCGATGTTCCGGGAAAATGGGCGTTTTTCTCAATGGATTCAATTCGTGGATTTCGGTGTAAATAGGTAGACAGCCGAAGTGTTTAACTTCTGTCCCAATACACCCGGAAATCATCTGGGGAAACCGGGGAGTTCGAGACCGGCAATATGCTGAAGGATTCGGACCACCTGGCAACTGTAGCCAAATTCGTTGTCATACCAAATATATAAGACGCAACGCTTCCCCTGAACAATCGTTGCCGGGGCGTCAACGATGCCAGTTTTTAGAGAGCCAATAAAGTCACTGGAAACCACTTCAGAGGAATTGATGTAATCAATCTGGCCTTGCAACGGTGAGTCCAGCGAGATCTCCCTCAGGTAGTTGTTCACTTCCTCCACGCTGCTTTCCTGGCCCAGCGTCAGATTCAGAATCGCCAGCGACACATTGGGGGTCGGTACACGAATCGCATTGGCGGTAAGTTTGCCGGCGAGTTCTGGCAAGACTTTGGCAACGGCATCGGCGGCACCCGTTTCCGTGATAACCATATTCAGAGGCGCGCCCCGGCCTCGCCGACCTTGTGTATGGTAATTGTCAATTAGATTCTGGTCATTGGTGTAGGAATGACAGGTTTGAATATGACCATTTTCAATGTGGAATCGATCGTGCATGACCTTGAGTACGGGGACAATGGCGTTGGTGGTGCAACTCGCAGCGGAGAAAATCCGTTCACCTTCCGCAATGTCATCATTGTTCACACCGTAGACGATATTGGGGATGTCTCCCTTGCCGGGCGCGGTCAGGATGACCTTGGAAACGCCTTCCGCCTTAAGATGCTTTTCAAGCCCCCGGCGATCAGACCAAACCCCGGTGTTATCGAGGACAATTGCGTTGTGAATCGCGTATTGGGTATAATCCACATATTCTGGGGAATCCGCATAAAGGAGCCGAATCATGTTCCCGTTAGCGACTAAGGCATTCTCTTGCTCATCGATAACTATGGTGCCTTTGAACGGACCGTGAATTGAGTCCCGTCGCAGGAGGCTGGCACGTTTCATGAGATCGCCCGGCTGTTTTCGATTCACGACCACGGCCCGCAGCCGCCACTTGTCCCCTCCACCACTCCGCTCAATTAGGATGCGTGCAAGCATACGCCCGATCCGACCAAAGCCATAGAGAACGACATCCTGACTATACAGGATCGTTTTGTGCCTCGTATTGATTTCAGCCAACTCTTGTCTGACGAAATCGTCTAAATCCACGTAGGCTTTCTGGTGCTGATACCGGGTTGTCAGCTTTCCTATGTCTATGCGGGTTGGGGCAAGCTCGAACTGACTCAAGGCTTGAAGGATTGGGAAAGTTAAGAAAACCGAGAGCTCTTCCTTGAGAATTTGCCGAGAAAACCGATGGGCTTTGAGAATATCAATTGGGGAGGCATGAACTAGAGAACGGCCATATATCGTCGTGACCACCCCGTAATTCCGATAGAGTTTTCCGATCAGCGGAACCATGGATTCGGCGGCCTCTTCCTGCTTGATCCAATCATTGAAATAGATTTCCATCTTCTGATCTCTCATCGATTCATCCTCTTCTTGAGTTCTTGGGATGTATTTTGCAACAGTTATCGGCAGCGGCAGATTTCACGCGCAGCGAGAAGATTGGTGGCATTGCTGACGCCTACTGCCGACATTCGCGATTCCTGAGCAAATTTCGTGCCCTGATATAATCCTTGTAACCCCGAATCAACCCAGCGATGTAGGAGATAATGACTTCACTGATTCCCAGAACAAGCGTCACATGAGACGCGACGATTTCAGACGTTCATTTGGTTACCAGAAAGCGACTACCCCAATACAAACGCAAATCTCTTTTTCATAGTTAACACATTTTTCGTTTTTTTGGAAGTGTAATTTTTTTGACACTCTTGATTTTATCTATACTTTTGTATCCTTTCGGGCTCTGATTTTCACAGAGGAGTCATCCGACCAAACGTGGCTTATCAAGCACTCCAAATGGAAACAGCAAACCTAATGCCAGTATGAGGGCACTTTCAGATTTGCCCGTCCTCCAAGCGTTTCGGGTATGGTCGCCGCCAACCTTCCTTGCCAAACGCGGGATCGCTCGAAAGCGTTTTTGTATACACCCTTTTTTCATAATGAGAAGAACTGACCGACTTCATAATTTCCTGGCTCAACTTGGCATCGAGTTTTACATAGTCCGCCCAATGCCGGCTGTCTTTCATCAGATTCTGTTGTTCATCTGGGTCTTTGGACAGATCGAAGAGCAATATCTCTCCCGTCGCGTACTTACACAACTTCCATTGACCATCATAGAACATCCAGCCACCGCTCACCAAGCCAATGATGTGCTCTCGATGCGTTTCACGCCGGATGCCGAGTTCGGGGAGGGGTATGGAATCCATATGCCCAGGTATTTCACATCCGCCGAAATGCAGCAGGGTTGAAGTCACATCGCCCAACTCCACCAGATCTCCGCATGTCTTTGAACCTTCCACGCCGGGCAGATGAACCAAGAGTGGCACCTTGATGCTGGATTCAAAAAACGTCCCCTTGCCGATGAGATTGTGATCGCCCAGATAATCACCGTGATCGCTGGAAAAGACGATGATGGTATTGTCCATGAGTTTCTTTTCACGAAGGGCGTCAAGTATTTGTCCCACTTCGTAGTCAATCTGTTTGACCAGGGCGGCATAGTGGGCGCGAATCTTCTTCTTGTGAGCTTCGGTGAACTCCGTATAATTGACACCATTCCATTCCCCACGGTTGCCTTCGATATTTTGCCGTCGTATGCCGGGGGCATCTCCTTCGACTTCCGGGATGGAGTCGGGCATGTCAGCCGGATCAAAATCCTCCAAAAATTCGAGATTCGGATCATAGGGACAATGGGGACCGGGAAACCCGACCATCATCGCAAAAGGAGTTTCATCGCCGTAGTTACGGATGAAACGGCAGGCCCCTTCGCCCACAAAATGGTCGACAGAATACTCCCAGGGAATCTTGTTGACAATCGCCCCTCTGTTTTCGTGATACCCCGGATGTTCGTTGCCGTGAAGCTTTCGATACCCGTGCGCTTTCAGAAAGTGATAGTATTCATCGCGGACATAGAGCCAGCGTTTATCCTCGGCGGCGACTCGGTATTGAAAACCCAGGTTAATGTCCCACGGATAAAAGTGCATCTTACCGATAGCGGCGGTGTAATAGCCCTGCTCAGACAACATCTCCGGCCACGTCTGTATGCCACACGCAGCGAGGTCAGGTCTGAGCCATTGACCGTTATCCGTCACGCCGTTTTTGATCGCGTTGAGTCCCGTTAAAAGCGAAGCTCTAGCCGGCACACAAACCGGCGAAGCGGAATACGCATTCTGGTAACGCACACCGCTGTCCGCAATGCTGTCGATATGGGGCGTGTCGATGAAAGTCGCGCCATAACAGCTTAGAAAATCCGCTCTCAACTGATCTGGCATGATGAAGATAATATTCGGTTTTTTCGCCATAATGATTACCTCTTTACAGTCATTCTGTTTTTTTTTTGGAAGTGGCCAATAACATGTTGAACGCTTTTTCGTGTCGCTATACCCCTAATACCGATTTAGGATTGAAATTTCCCATTTTGATACAGCTTTTTCGGGCTTATTAAACACTTCAAATGGGAAACAGCAAGCCTAATCCAGTATCAGTTATCGTAACAGATCTCGAGAAATCTGTCTACCGAAAAGTTCGGGATGCAAGTTCCCGAAGAATTCTGCATCAACTCAGTGAAGCTGTTTTCTTGTTGACTTTATCTCTCGCATGCGTATAATGGAAATCGCGAATCAATTGGAAAAAGAAGGAGCTACAATTATGATCAAGCTCGGCATGATGGCTCGTGCCGGAGATGAGG